>JBIKSI010000024.1:0-30480 GCA_044348665.1 Crocinitomicaceae bacterium | reverse complement strand
CAAATCTTATTTCAGGCCTAATTGCGTATAGCTTTTTTCCTAAAAAACCAGCTATCAAATATGATGTAGATTTATCTTTACAATTGGCACTTTATTAATCGAACTGAGGTTTGTAGTAAAGTCAAACCCGTTGGGGCCAAAAATTCCCCATGTTGAACTATTTATTTGTGATTCGCCGGAAATTGAGTTATTACTGCTTAAAATTACTGTATCACCAACACACATCACATTGGATGAGAGTAAACTAATAATTGCTTCCTGAGAAAAAATGGCAAAGGAAATAAATGATATCGCAAATAAAAGCAATACTTTAATTTTCATAACATGTTGGATTTTAGTTTATTTCCCAAAGTAAATAAAATCAATAACATTCGCAAATTACAAAATTTATTCCTAAAAACTAATATATTCCAAAAAAAAACGCCTACCTTTCGATAGACGTTTTCTTGATATAGAGTAAAATACTTTTATTATTTTTTCACAGCAGCATCAAATACTGCCTTAAAAGCTTCTGGGTGATTCATTGCTAAATCAGCTAAAACCTTGCGGTTTAATTCCATTCCACTTTTGTTTAAAGCACCCATAAATTGAGAATAGCTCATTCCGTGCTCACGTGCCCCAGCGTTGATACGTTGGATCCATAATGAACGGAAGTTTCTTTTCTTTTGTTTACGACCTTCGTAAGCGTATAACAAACCTTTTTCGACAGCGTTTTTAGCAACTGTCCATACATTTTTTCTTCTTCCAAAGTAACCTTTGGCAAGCTTCATAAAGTTCTTTCTGCGAGCTCTAGAAGCAACATGATTTACCGATCTTGGCATAATTTTTTAAGTTTTTTGGTGGGAGTGTCCGCTCAAAGCGAATCTTAGTTACTCATTACCGGGTTTAATACTCAACCTGTTTGATCTTTTCAAACGATTTTTCCGAATTAACGGAGGTGATAAGCGTAAATTATACGACCTATCAGATACACAACTGAACTTTGATATTTGACTCGTCAGATTTGTGAACCAAACCAGCGTGTGTCAAATTTCTTTTTTGTTTCGTTGACTTCTTTGTTAGAATGTGGCTTTTAAAAGCGTGTTTTCTTTTAATTTTACCGCTTCCAGTGATTGTGAATCTCTTCTTTGCACTGGATTTAGTTTTCATTTTTGGCATTTCTCTTTGTTTTAAGGGTTAACTCTATAACTTCTTTTTGAATGGAAAATTTAGAATGGAAAATGTAAAATATTCTACATTCTCAATTCTACATTCTTAATTCTAATCTATTTCTTCTTAGGGTTCAACATAATTATCATACGTTTACCTTCTAATTTCGGCATGGATTCTAATGCTCCCAAATCTGATAATTCATTGGCAAATTTCAATAATAATAATTCCCCTCTATCTTTAAATACAATTGTTCTTCCTCTAAAGAAAACGTAAGCTTTCACTTTACTTCCTTCTTCTAAGAACTTTTTAGCATGAGCCAATTTGAAATTGAAATCGTGGTCGTCTGTGTTCGGACCAAAACGAATTTCTTTAATTACAATTTTGCTTTGTTTTGCTTTTAATTCTTTCGTTTTTTTCTTCTGATTGTACAAAAATTTACGGTAATCCATAATCTTGCACACAGGTGGAACGGCATTTGGCGAAATCTCAACCAAGTCTAACTCCTGCTCTTCAGCTAACTTAATAGCATCATAAGTGGACATTACCTTTGGCTCCTCATTTTCCATTACCAAACGAATTTCTCGCGCGGTAATTTTATTATTGATTTTGTGTTGATCCGCTTCCTCCTTTGGTAGAAATCTTTTTCTTGGTTCTTTTCTCATTAAAAAAATTAAACATTACTAGCTAGTTCATTTTCAACCGCTTGATTTAAAATTGTTGTGAATGCTTCAAGAGACATTGACCCCAAGTCTCCTTGCAATCTTTGTCTTACTGAAACCTCGTTATTTGCTTCTTCTTTCTCACCAATTATCAACATAAATGGCGTTTTTTTCAATTCTGCATCACGAATTTTCTTCCCTATTTTCTCATTACGGTCGTCAACGAAACCGCGAATATCGGAATTATTTAGCAATTCTGAAACTTTTTCTGCATATTCGTTGAATTTTTCACTAATTGGCAAGATTGCAACTTGCTCCGTAGCCAACCAAAGTGGGAAATCTCCACCGCAATGTTCCAATAAAACCGCCACAAAACGTTCCATCGATCCAAAAGGTGCTCGGTGAATCATAACGGGTCTATGTTTTTGATTATCAGCACCAGTGTATTCCAATTCGAAACGCTCAGGAAGGTTGTAGTCCACTTGAATTGTTCCTAATTGCCATTCACGACCAATCGCATCTTCCACCATGAAATCCAATTTTGGACCATAAAATGCAGCTTCACCGTATTCGATGTAGGTGTTCAAGTTTTTTTCTGCTGAAGCTTCGATAATTGCATTTTCTGCTTTTTCCCAATTTTCATCCGAACCAATGTATTTTGAAGGATTATTTGGGTCACGCAAAGAAATTTGTGCTTTAAAGTTTTTGAAATCCAATGTTTTAAGCACATATAAAACGATGTCAATCACTTTTTTAAACTCATCTTTTACTTGGTCTTGCGTACAGAAAATGTGTGCATCATCTTGAGTAAATCCACGAACACGAGTCAAGCCATGTAATTCACCCGATTGCTCATAGCGGTAAACTGTACCAAATTCAGCAAAACGCGCTGGTAAATCTTTGTAAGAACGAGGTTTTGACTTGAAAATCTCACAGTGATGAGGACAGTTCATCGGTTTCAACAAAAACTCTTCATTCACATCAGGAGTTTTGATTGGTTGAAATGAATCTGCACCATATTTCTCGTAATGTCCTGAACAAACGTACAACTCTTTACTTCCAATGTGTGGAGTAATAACTTGCTCATAACCAGCTTTTTTCTGTGCTTTTTTCAAGAAATTTTCCAAACGCTCACGCAAAGCAGCACCTTTTGGTAACCACATTGGTAAACCTTGTCCAACACGTTGAGAAAAAGTGAATAACTCCAATTCTTTCCCTAATTTACGGTGGTCACGTTTTTTAGCTTCTTCTAATTTCTCTAAGTATTCTGTCAATTCCGCTTGTTTTGGAAAAGTGATTCCGTAAATTCGCGTTAATTGTTTGTTTTTTTCGTCACCTCTCCAGTAAGCCCCAGCAATTGCAGTTAATTTCACTGCTTTGATTGGACTTGTATTCGGGATGTGTGGTCCACGACATAAATCTGTGAAATTTCCTTGTGTATAAAAAGTAATATTGCCATCTTCCAAACCTTCCAACAATTCCAATTTGTATGGATCTTGTTTTTCAGTAAAATAAGCAATAGCTTCTGTTTTAGAGATTTCTTGACGAATGAAAGCGCTTTTTTCTTTCGCTAATTCTTTCATTTTGTTTTCGATTTTCTCTAAATCTTCTTCTTTGATAGAATATTCCAAGAAATCAACATCGTAGTAAAAACCATTTTTTACTGGAGGTCCGATTGCCAATTTAATTCCTGGATAATAAAACTCCAATGCTTCTGCCATCAAGTGTGCAGATGAATGCCACATGGTAGATTTTCCTTCCAAATCATTCCAGGTCAACAAACTCAAAGTACTATCTTCGGTAATCGTTCGTGTCGCGTCAATTACCTCATTATTTACTTTGGCTGCTAGTACATTTCTAGCCAATCCTTCGGAAATACTTAGAGCAACATCCATCGCTGTTGAGCCTTTTGGATATTCTCTTACCGAACCATCTGGAAGTGTTATTTTAATCATTTATTTAAAAAATTAACTGCGTTGCTGCTAACGCGGTGAAAATGCAAAGATAGTTATTCTAATTAAAAATAGTGAAATATAAATGATAAATTAGCACTCATAATTGGGGAGTAGCAAATAAACAGTTTAAAGTGCTAAATTACTAGTAAACAAAATTTCAAGCACATAAACAAAGAAGAGGAACTGTATGTTAGAAATGATGCACATTAAAAAAGAGGCTTTCTAAAAAATGAGATTAGGCAAAAAATTTTATAAAATCTTTATTTCTACCCTTCTATTTGCTTGTTCTTCATAAGCAAATTTTGGATCTTTGTATATTGGCATTGTATTGCCGTAACCTTTAGCAACCATTCGGTCTTTACTTATTCCATTTTCAGAAAGATAATTCAGTACTTTTTTGGCACGCGCTTCAGAGATTTTTTGTCCAGCGTGACTATTTTCACCTTTTTCATGAACGTGACCTTGTATTTCCACTTTGACTCCAGAATTTAGAGCCATAAAATCTTTTAATCGGCGTAATTTTGTTTCAGAACTAGGTAAAAAATCACTTGTCCCTGGCATGAACTCGATGTCGTCTAATTGAACACTTTTTCCTTCACCGATTGGTTCCAACCAAATTACTAGTTCATGCTCTGCATCAGCTCGCACGGGCTCTTCTCTATCAGTGAAAAAATATCCTTGTGCATCTACACGAACACCAATTTTTCCAGATTTTGTGATATTAAAAAAGAAATCTGAACCTGTGTAAAATGCTGAAATTGATTTTAGTCCTGTTAATACAACATCTGCAATAACTGGTTCTCCTGTTTCCACATCACGCACCATGATATTGAAAGCTGGTGAAAATTCATCATCTCTTTGATCAACAATTTTACTTTTTGATGATTCAAGTTCTGGATCATCTACTTTAGGCTCAAATTTTACAGTCAAATCAAGTTTTGCTTTTTCGGTACTTTCATACAAAAACAAAATCATAATACTCTCTCCCTTCACTAAATCCATCGGGTAATAAAAATTGCCACTAACAGCCAAGTTTAATCCAATTTCATTGGAGGTAGGAGTCAAAATCATACGTTTAATTTCAGCTATGCCTTTGTAAATATCTCCACAGATATCATTAGTTTCATTGGAGAAAATTATCATTTTTGACAAACCTTTTGCTGTCTTTGCATTCAGCGAAAATCTCCCATTAAAAGGCGCAACAAAAGAACACCAAAGTGAATTAGATTCTGGACTTGATTCAAGCGAAGGATATTTAAATATATCATTATTTAATCCACCTTTTCCTGTGTATTGAAGGTTATATGTTCCTTGATTTAAAATATTTGTAGCTCCATCACAATCAGAAATATTGTCGGAAGATTTCTTATCACCTTGACTGAAAACCAGTTGTGCTAAAAAAATGCAAACAATTAAAAAGAGACTACGAATCATATTATTTATGGGACAAATTTAATTATTTTTTGGAAAACAAGCTTAAGTCTTAATTTTTTTTCTTTCATTTTTTTCCTATTCTTGGAAAGCAAAAACTGAGCCAATTATTTAATATTAACGTTTAAATTCCCTAAAAGGTTTGTTTGAATAATCAAATTCTCCTTATCTGGAAAGATTGTTTTCACCTTCACTTGATTCATTTTGCCTGATAAATAGATGTTTGCGTCAATTTGTTTGTTCAATTCTAATTCTATTTTTTTTCGAGATTCTTCCAATATTCCAGACATATTAAATCGGGTTAATTCTCTTATTTTTTTTGTAATCTTATCATTGAACATCCATTTTGCGCTTTTCAACAAAGCATTTTTTGTCTGTAATTCAAAACTTAAATCTGGAAAGGAAATCTCTTGCAAAGAATCATTAAAATTTGGGGTTCCAAGAAAAAATAATTTCCCCGACTTTGAACCAGAAAAATCAACTTCAATACTCAATTGTTGATTGGCAGCACCGTAAATTTTAGCTTTTTCAAGAATTATTTTATTGTTTTTTATATCAATCGTTTTTCCAGCAAGCTCTCGATTAATGATCGATGAAAGCGAGTCATAATTAGCTATTAAGTCCAAGTTTAAGTTAAACCCTTCTGTTTCTTTAACTTTTGAAAGATTTGGCAAGGGTTTTTCTTGGTGTTTCACCTCGTTTAAGGTAACTTTTGGATAGGCTTCAATTAATACTTTAAATTTTAATTTAGTACCTTTCATACTCAAGTTTTCAACACCAATCTTTTCTGGATTCATGTACAAAAATCCATAATCTTCGATTTTATTAGGAACATTAATGGTTTTCCAGATGGTTGCTACCTCTTTTTTTATTTCCAAAGACTCAATTTCTTTGTCAATCACCTTGCTTAAATCCCCCAAAGCTCCTTTTACTTCTTGCACTAATTTACCCGTAGCATCATAGTTAAAAACGGTTATTTGGCACTTATCTTTCGGAATAACATCCCCTAAATTCGTTTTTGAATCCAGCGAAAAATCAGGTTTTAAATCAATTTTCGTATTGTAATCGACCTTGATTCTTCTCATTGGCTCATCTACGCCACAACTTGCATATATTCTAGGAGTTACGCATGAACCTTCCTTAGAAAAAAGATCTGTACATTTTGCACAATAATTCAGGTTTAAGGCATATTTACCTTCGATTTCTATTCCAATTTCCAAACTTGAAGATTTCCCTTCTTTCCCTTCAATCTTAATTGGACTTCTGTTGAATTTATAGTCATAACTTACATCTTCACATTGACTTTCTTTTCCTTTAAATTCGAAAGGAACCGCATCATCCGCAGCCTTAAAATAGGATTTCATTTCCATTTCAACAGGAATCGTAAAACTAGAAACTTGCTGAATTGGAGGAGAATAGGTGCCAACCACTACTGTAGGAGCAATTGGAGTTATTGGTTTACAAGAACTCAGAAGCAAGAGGAATACTATAAAATAAAGGATATTAAATACTGTATTTTTCACAATAAAAAGTTATTTTTTAATAAACAAAAAGTAGATTGCAAAAGCAATTAAAGCAAGAATTAGCATGGTCAGATAGATATTTTGAATTAAGAAAATAGCCACCAAACTAAATGGAATAGCAAAAATTGCTAAAAGGTGAAATTTGCCCTGATTTTTCTTCGAATTATTCAAACCAAACGATACCTTTAGGAGTGATACAAGCATCTAATTTAACATCTGTTGGAAGTATATCAGAAATTTCTTCCTCCAAATCAAAATGATGCAGGCCAATAAACTTGCAGGAAGGAGAGCATTTTTTCAAAAAACGATCGTAAAAACCTTTTCCATAACCAACTCGATTTCCCTTCTTATCCCCTGCTAATAAAGGTACAAAAACATAGTCGAAACGATCAGCAGCGATTATTTTCCCCTTTTTGGGTTCAGGAATTCCCCAAGCACTCAATTCAAGTTGGTCTTCTGTTTCGAATAAAATGTGTTTCATCTCATGATTTTCATGATTTGATTTTGGAACAGCAATTTTTGCCCCGAAACCAATTCCTTTCTCCCAAATCAAATACGTGTTTATTTCGTTTTTTCTTTCAATAGGTAAAAAAAGACTAACAAATTTATCTTCAAAATTAAAATTCTTGAAAATAAACTCACAGATTTCCTCAGACAAATTTTGCACTTGACCTGGAGCCAATTCTCTTCTTAAATTGAGGTACTTTTCTCGAAGTTGATTTTTTGTCATTATCAAATTTAGCTTTAAAATCCGGGGATAAATTGACGAGCAGAATTTGATACTTCAGATTCATTGATTGCACTTGCTTGTGTTAATGCTTTTTCGAGCGCCACGGCAATAAAGTCCTCCAAATCCTCCTTTTCAATCATTTTCAAATCCGCATTTATTTCGAGTTTCGTTAATTTCCTATTCCCGTCAAGTTCGATGCGAACAAGTCCTCCAGCAGCTTCACCTTTAACTTTTATTAATGCTAATTTTTGTTTACTTTCCTCTAAAGATTGTTGCATCTTTTCAAGGATTTCTTTTTGATTTAATCCAAACATAAAATCGATTTTCAAGGTAAAAGTACATATTTTTTCTAAAAACGGCAATTTTTAATATATTATTCGAATTTGTATTCAATCACTAAATTTAAAATTGAGTTATATTTTATTTTTCTGTGATTTGTATCATTTTTTTATTACATTTGTTCCTATGAGAAATTACTTTTTAACAGCAATTATTGCATTTTCGTCCGTTATATATGCAAGTTCACAAGAAGATACAGAAAGTCAATATGCAGAGGAAATTGAAGATACTAATTTAATAAAAAACACATTTGAAGGTACTCGCGTAATTAATGGTCATTCTATTGAAACTTTAAGAAAAGGGGTTTTAGAATTTAGAGTGGAGCATCGATTTGGTGATATAGGTGGAACCGATGGTGGAGTTCAAAATCTTTTTGGCTTCGACAATTCATCAGATATTCGAATCGCTTTTGAATACGGTTTGACAGACAAACTCATGTTAGGATTTGGAAGAAGTAAAGGAACTGGAAGTCCATACAAGTCACTACTTGATGGATTTGTAAAATACAAATTACTATCCCAAAGAAAAGGCACGATGCCAATCAGCATGACGGCTTTGGGGACAAGTAGCTTCACTTATCAAAAACAAGGTTCAGACATTACTTTAGTTGAATCTTTTCCGAAATGGCAGCATCGATTTGCCTATGTGGCACAATTGAACATTGCTAAAAAATTTGGAGAGCATTTGTCTTTAAGTCTTATTCCAACAATGGTACATCGCAATTTTGTGAGGTCAGATGATGCAAATACCTTATTTACTTTAGGCGGTGCAAGTAGAATTGGAATAAACTCAAAAATGGCAATTTTATTAGAATATTATCATGTTTTAAGTAGTTCTGATATCAGAACAACAAATACAAATAGTTTTGGCATAGCGTTTGAATGGATAACATTTGGACACAATTTCACTATTAATCTAACGAATGCTAAAGGTTTTGGGGAAACACAATTTATTCCCTACACTTTTGAAAAGTGGTCTAAAGGTCAATTTCGATTAGGATTTTGCATAGGTAGAAAATTTGAAAAAGGATAAAAAAAATTATTAATTAACAAAACAAAAAACAACATGAAAAAAGTAATTTACCCAATTTTTGCGTGTGCGATTTTAATTTCATCGCTTGCATTTACAGTATCTTCAGTTGAGTACAAAATTTCAGATTCACACAGCATTGCCTTCAAAAGTAAAGACCCAAGTGGTAGCTTTAAGGAAATGAAAGGAACAATTAAATTTGACGAAGGTGATTTGGAAGGTTCTAAATTTGATTTAACGATTGCAGTTAGCTCAATCAACACTGGAAACGGAATGATGCAAAAGAAAGCTCAAACAGAAGAGTGGTTTCATGCATCTAAATATCCAAATGTAACTTTTTCGTCTACAAAAATTGAAAAATCTGGCGATTCATATAAAATCACTGGAAATTTCAAAATGAAAGGTGTGAGCAAATCATTAACAATCCCAATGTCTGTTGATAAAAGTGGTTCTAACTTAACTTTTACAGGGAAGTTCAAAATTAATAGAATGGATTTTAAAGTTGGTAAGAAAAGTGATGCTGTTCCAGATGTAATGGAGGTTGTATATTCAATTCCAACAACGAAAAAATAAGATATGTTTAAAAAAATATTCATCTTAGCGCTAATTGCAGGAATTTTTAGTACTGTAATTAGTTTAGCTTATATTCTGGTTTTCAAATATTCACCTCTTGAAGCTGATTTTACAGAAAAGGCATCATTCACCTATCTGCTATCATTTAATATGATTGCTGCAATGTCGGCGTGTTTTGTTTACTTTGCAATAAGCAAGTTGCTTAAAAAAGAAAATGTAGCATCTTTTATTTTTGGATTTATTTTTAGTGGTGCAACGATTGCTGCGGCCTTATATTTTATGTTGAAAGTAGATAGCACATTAAGTTTTAAGAATGAAAATGCAGAAATGTTCAAAGATTTTTACTATTTCATTCTTGCACCCGTTTCTTTTATTCCAGCATTATCTTGGTTTACATTTAAACCATTATTTATAAAATAAAATTATGATTAAATACCTCACACTAGTTTTGGCTCTTGTTTCATTAAATTTGATTTCTTGTACAAAAGACAAAGCTCCAACGGCTGTAATTACTGCGGATTGTCCCGATACCATAAAGTTTAGTACTCAGATCGCTCCAATGATTGCAAGTAAATGTGCAAGTTGTCATGATAATGGTACAAGTCCTACTTTAAACAGCCATGCAACAATTTCAGCTAAAGCAAATGATATTCTGAAAGCAATAAAAGGAGAAACTCAATTGATGCCTCAAGGAGGTCCTGCATTAAATGACAGTTTAATCAAACAATTTCAATGTTGGATCAATCAGGGAAAACAAAATAACTAAATAAAACAATAAAAACAAAAACAACTTATGAAAAAAAATTACTTTTTCTTATTATTAACTGCTTCCACAATTGGTGGTTTAGCATTTACGAAAGTTTCAAATTCGGAAAAAATTTCAAAATTTTCTAAAAATAATTCACATGTAAAACATGGTTCAGGTTCTCCAATCGGTAAAAGTGGAGCGCCTGGTGAATCTAATTGTACGGATTGCCACTCTGGATCTGTTCAAAGTGGAGACGGAATAAACGAATTGTTTTTGATGAATTCTAACTTCCAACCAGTAACTGAATACGTACCAGGCGAAACATACCAAGTTGCATTATCCACTGCCGCGGCATCAAAAAGAGGATTTCAAGTTTCCCCTCGAATTGCAAGCTCAAATGCAAAAGCAGGAACATCAGCAAGTATTATAGGTTCATCCAACGTTGTAAGTGGTAACAACCAAGATTATATTACTCACACTTCTTTATCCAATACAGCGGCTAGCGGGTGGGCTTTTACTTGGACCGCGCCAGCAACGGATGTTGGAGATGTAACATTTTATTATGCTGCAAATATAACTAATGCAAATGGTGGCTCTGGCGGTGATGTAATTAGAACTTCACAACATACTTTTGCAGCAGCACAATCTTCTGCCTCTTTAAAAGAAAATAAAAAAGATTTAGAACTTGCCGTTGGATTTGTTAAAGACAATTCTTCTCTTTTATTGACTTATTCGACTTTACAAGCAGGTTCAGCGTTTGTAAACATCATTGATATGTCTGGGAAATCAGTTTTCACAAAAAGATTTGACAATGTTAAAATTGGTTCAAATGAAGAACAAATTTTCTTGAATAAAGATTTAAAAGATGGTGTTTATGTGGTAAATTTCTTCGTAAATAACAATTCAATTTCTAAAAAAATCATGATTTCTAAATAGAAATCTAAATTAAATTTTGAAATCCACATCATTGAGTTGATGTGGATTTTTTTATAAATGAAAAATTTATCTACCTCGGTATTTATTTTTCCTTACCTTTGTGAAATGAATCGAAATAAATTTTTAAAAACCACACTTATGGGAAGTTCTGCAATTCTCGGATTAAGTTCCTTAAATTGGCTTTTGGATGAAAAAGAATCATCTAGTCAAATGCCGGTGCTATTTGTTGGACACGGTTCTCCCATGAATGCTATTGAGAATAATTTATATACAGAAAACTGGAAGAAAATAGCTGGTGAAATAGAAAAGCCAAAGGCAATAATTTGTATTTCAGCTCACTGGTTAACGAAAGGAACGCACATAACAGCAGTAGAGAACCCAAGCACGATTCATGATTTCGGAGGATTTCCGGAGGAATTATTTGCAACACAATACCCTGCAAAAGGTTTACCAGAATTAGCAATAGAAACACAAAAATTATTCCCTAAAGACTTGCTACATCTAGATTTTGAATGGGGATTAGACCATGGAACTTGGTCAATTTTAAACAAAATGTATCCTTTAGCAGATGTTCCAACTTTACAATTAAGCATCGATTACAGCAAAGCTGCTTCTTATCATTTTGAATTAGCTCAATACCTTCAAAAATTACGCAAGCGAGGTGTTTTAATCATTGGAAGTGGAAATATGGTTCACAACCTTGGAATGGTGGCTTGGGACAAACTCAATCAAGAAAATTATGGATATGATTGGGCAATCGAAGCGAATGAAATTTTCAAAAAACACATTTTAGATCGAAATTTTTCCGTATTTAATGACTATAAAAAATTAGGAAAAAGTATTGAATTATCCATTCCTACTCCAGATCATTTCTATCCCTTATTATATGCCTTGGGGCTAGCTCAAGAAAAAGAGGAAATTACACTGTTTAATGATTATACAATGGGAGGTTCCTTAAGCATGACCTCTGTAAAGATCGCATAGCAAAACTTAATTTAAGATGTCATTTTATAGTTTTCTCAATTAAAAATTCAAACAAATAGGAGGCCAAGCTAATACATCACATTAACAAAACCATTGTAATTTAATGTGGTTGAGCGTCGCTTGTCTTTTGCGCTAATTTTCCATGTATAAATACCACTAGCAACAAGTCGATTATTATAGGTACCATCCCAACCAACTGAGGCATCATTACTTTCCCAAATAATCTCACCCCATCTATTGAAAATTAACACATTAAAATCCATTATATCTATACCGTTTGCAACAATTTCCCAGGTGTTATTAATTTCATTACCATCTGGGGTAAAAGTATTAGGGACAAACACTAATGGCTCCTCAATAAATTCTAAATAATTTATAACCGTGTCTTTACAACCGTCACTGTTTTCAACAATTAGCATTACAGGGTAAAAACCTGGCTCCTGATTTGAAAAATCAAAGGAAGGATTTTCTTCAACACTTGTACTTGGTGAAGCTGCATTTGAAATCCATAAAAAACTAACAACATCGGTAGAACTTATATTTGTTGTATTGACGATTGGATCAATAACCGAAACTTGATTGCTGTCAAACATAAAATTGGCCAATGGGTTTGAAGAGGAGCTAATTGTAGCTTGAGTTGTATATTGACAAGCATTCCCGTCCTCAATAATAATTGAATAAGCACCAGGATTTAAATTAGTAAATAATAAATTTTGACTAAAAGGCAAACCGTTTAGGCTTACTTGATACGGTGCTGAACCACCTAAGATGTTACTAATCGAAATGGATCCGTTTGTGTTTCCACAACTTGCATCAAGCACATCGATTTGTGCACCACTTGGAGAGCCAGTATCATTAATGATCGCTTGTGCGTTAAAGGTACAGCCAAGATTATCTCTCACAACTATAGGGTATGTTCCACTTCCAATATTCAAATAGTTCAATGTTGTCGAAAATCCTTGGTTATTAAAATTATATTCATACGGGTTTACTCCCCCAGTTACGACACCTAAGTTTACTGAACCATTATTTTGACTGCATGAAGCGTCTGTCGTATTGACTTGAATATTAGTAATTGTTGTTGAATTATTAATTAATGTATTTTGAGCTGAAAAGGTACATCCATTATTATCCCTAACAACTAATGAATAAGTTCCTGGATTTAAATTATTAAAAAGGGAATTAGTTGCAAACCCTTGCCCATTAAAATCATATTGATAAGGAGCAGTACCACCGGTAACTATTCCGATTTGAATTGCTCCGTTATTTAGACCACAGCTTGTTTGAGAAGGTGTGATAACAATTGCAGTCGGCCCGCCTAAATCTGATAAGATGATGTTAGGCGCATTAAAGATGCAACCTCCATCATCTTGAACAATTAAAGAATAACTACCTGAAGCTAAATTGGAATAATTAAGTTGAGCATTAAATCCTGCTCCATTAAGATTGTAAGTGTACGGACCTGTTCCTCCTGTTACCGTGCCAAGCGTAATAGAACCATTATTTTGACCACATGCAGGATTTGTCGTATTCACACTAATCGCAGAAGGTCCATTTCCATTACTCAAAATAATATTTGGCGCTGAAAAAGTGCATCCATTCACATCTTCTACAATTAGGGTGTAAGATCCTGCTCCCAAGTTATTATAAATTTGATTTGCACTTAAACCATTTCCTCCTAAATTATATTGATATGGCCCAACACCACCAGTTACGAGACCTAATGAAATAGAGCCATCAGTTAGCCCACAACTTGGATCAACAGATGTTACTGCAATTGCAGATGGACCATTCCCATTTGTCAGAATAACATCTGGTGCATTGAAAAGACAACCATTGTTATCTTGAACAACTAGTGGATAAGTCCCTGCTCCCAAGGAAGGATAATTCATTTGACCCGAAAAACCAAGTCCATCAAAATTATAGGTATATGGTCCTGTACCACCAGTCACTGCGCCAAGATCCACACTTCCATTGGATTGTCCACAACTTGGGTCAACAACTGAAACACTTATTGAAGTTATACCGCTAGAATTAATCAAAGTGATATTGGGAGCATTATAAGCACAACCATTGGCGTCCTGGACAACTAGTGTGTAAGTATTTGCCGCAAGATTATTATAATTTAAATTACCAGAAAATCCAGCTCCATTCAAATTATATGTATAAGGATTAGTCCCACCAGTCACGTCACCCAATGAAATTGAGCCATCTGCTTGTCCGCAACTTGGATTAGTTGGCGTTACAACAATCCCAGAGGGACCGTTTCCAGCGACTAGAGTTATACTTGTATCTTTTTGACAACCATTTAAATCTATAATTACATCGTATGTTCCTGCCGCTAAATTGCTTGCTGAGGAAGTTGCAGATACATTCGGTGTCCACGTGTATGTATAAGCTCCTGCTGCAGGGTTTGTATTTATTGTAATAGATCCATCGTCATTCGAACAAGAAGGTTGATTTACTAATGCCGAAATAGTAAAAGGAGTAGCTGTATTGCATGTTCCTCCATTACAATTACCCACTGTCGTATTATTAATGGAAGCAGCTATATTTCTTTCCCAATTTCCACCATCTGGTATTCTACTTAAGGTGGATCCAGATGAAGGGGACTGACCTGCATAAAAAATATTTCCGATTTGATTTGCTCCAAAAAAAGTAACACCCTGATTACAAGCAATATTAGGGGCACATACATTTCTATCAAATTCAATTGCAGTATTGATTTTGTTTTGCTCTCCTGCTCCTGAAGTCCAATATACTGCATCAATAGGAGTTCCATCTGGAGCATAAAGTCCAACCCATCCATCTTGATTTTCTAAAAACCATCTAGTACCAGCCAAACATAGATTATCTGTTCCCGCAAAGTTGTTTACAACAATATCAACGCTAGCTGCATTTGAACTTGCATTAGGACCTCCAATCACAAGATGACCTAAAGGAGGAATAATGGTTCCACTTGGCAAACTTACGGCCCCAATATTTGGAGCGGTAAAGCCCGTTGAACCCAAAACATAGCAACTTAAGTCAAAGGAATTACATGGATCTGTGTTATACAATTCTACATATTCACTTCCACAACTTGAATTAGTATTTGCCAAAGACTGAATACAACCGTCGGTGTTTCCCCCCGCTGGATTTACCATCACTTCATTTATGACAACCTGAGAGAAAAAAGTATTTAAGGTTAGTGTTAGTATAATTATTAAAATGCTTTTTAAATTTTTCATCATTTTATTTATTGGTTGTTTTTTTTACGTGCATTTTTATAAAGAGTTGCCTATATTTATGTGCAAAATTTCAATTTTTGTCCTATAACAATACCCTTGAAACATGTGCCTAATAACAAGTGAATCAATCTCTTATTACTGTGATATTCCCATGATAATCAACCACTAAACCAGAGCTATAAGTAACATTTAATTTGTAAAAATAAACTCCTTCATGAACTTCGTCTCCATTCGTTTTGCCATCCCACTTACCATTAATGTCGTTAAACTCATGAATAAGATTTCCCCATCTATTAAAAATTTGGCATTTAGCTGCTTGAACACACTCGCCTTTTATTTGCCATTCTTGATTTACTAAATCATCAGAAGGGGTAAAAACGTTAGGTATGACCACATTTTCATTTCCAATAGCGCTTGTAATATTTATTTGTGTTTGAAACTGACAACCATTTGCATCTTCAACAAGGAGAGAATAAGAACCTAGACCCAAATTTTCATAAATTGTATTCGGTGAAAAAGCACCATTGTTAAATTGATATGAATATGGAGCAACTCCACCAACAATATTTAAAATTTCGATTTCACCATTGCTTTGACCACAACCAGGATTTATTACTTCATAATTAGCCTGCGTCGGTGGGTTTGAGCTATTATCAACAACTACAATAGTTTCTTGGTATGTACATAAATTTGCATCTTGCACAGTAACAGGGTATGAACCAGCAACTAAATCTGAAAAACTCTGATTAGTGCTACTTCCTTGATTGTTAAAGTTATATGTATAAGGTTGAGTTCCACCAGAAACAGCACCAAGTAACACTTGACCATTATTTTGAGCACAAGTGGAATTTGTTACCGTAGTAGCTAAATCAGTAATGGCTGGTGGCGCAGTTAAAACTGTATTTGCAATCATTGAACATCCATTTGCATCTTCAATATTTATTGCATAATTACCACTCGTTAAGGCTGTAAAAATTGCTGTTGCTGTACTTGTACCACCATTCAACTGATAAGAATAAGGAGCTACTCCACCTATTACATTTGAAATTTCAATTTGACCATCATTATTCAAACAACTTGGATCCAAATTATCAAAAACTGCTTGTGTTGGAGGATTAGAACTATCATCAGAAACCACAATTGCTTCTTGGTAAGAACATCCATTTGCATCCTCTACCACAACATTATAATTTCCTGCGCTTAAAGATGTAAAATTCATCGTTAATCCACTTCCTTGATTATTGAAATTATATGAAAATGGAGAAGTCCCTCCAGTAACCGCACCAAGTTGCACTGCCCCATTATTTTGGGCACATAATGAACTTGTAACATTAGTTGCAATGTCTGTAATTTGTGGAGGTGCAATTAGCGTAATAGTTGTATCACGAACACATGTTGGAGAACTAACTGAAATTGAATAGGTCCCTGCTGCCAAGTTATTTACATTGCTTGTTGTGTTGTTTCCAACATTAGCATTTACAGACCAAGTGAAATCGTAAACGCCATTTGGAGTGGCTATGACATCTATAGTCCCATCGTTATTTGCACAAGATGGATCAATACTTGTTGCACTAATTGTAAAAAATTCATCATCAACAGTTACATTAAAAGTGTTGGTACATCCATTTGCATCTGTTACAGCCACTGAATAAGTTCCGGCACACAAGCTATCTGCAGTTTGAGTATCTTGTGCCAAATCGTCATTCCATAAAAAAGTAAATGGAGCTTGCCCATTTGTTAAATTAAGTGTAGCAGTACCGTTACAAGTACTAAAAGCTCCGCCATTTCCATTGCAACCACCTGGCACATTACAAGCTCCATAGCTTGTATTTTCATCTTGTGAAGTTGCAGACCAAGCTCCACCATCTGGAATTCTAACAAAGGTTTGTCCCAAACTTGGAGCTCCCAAAACATTATTAATACCCGCTTCATTAAAGCTTGGTAATTGTGTAAATCCAACAGGTAAACTATTTGTTGCAGGAATACAAGGTCTTCCATCGAGGTCGGAAATTGTTGGTGCATTCCATGTAATCATATCTTGAGGAACCCCGTTTGCATCATAGAAACCAAACCATCCGCCAGCATTTTGAAACCAAATTCGACTATCCGCTATACCACCATCGATACACAAACGGTTATCAACGTCGTCAACAACCACATCTATTACGCCGGCAGGTGGAGCATTTGTATTAATTCCTCTAACCACAACAAAACCATTTGGAGGCACAATTAATCCATCAGGAAGAACAAATCCCATCCCATCCGATTGCAAAGGAGGATTGACAGAAAATGTCGAGTTGAAACTTCCCAAAATATATCCTGAAATATCAACGGAATTACACCAATCGGGATTATATAATTCAATCCACTCACCAGCTCCCGAACCAGGTCCTCCAGGTCCATCACCAAAAATAGAACCATCTCCGTTGCTTGGAAAAATATTAATCTCATTGATCAAAATTGTTGGACCTGAATAATTACAAGGATTACTTGTGCCATCACATACAGTATTTGTAGTTGTACTTAAATTTCCATCCAATACGATCGTACAACATCCAATTGGTGCTGCCAATACAATTGTTGTATCTTTTTGACAAACTCCATCTGAAACAGTTACAAAATATGATCCATCTGAAATAGCACTTGCGATATTGCTAGAATTCCCTGCATCATGCTGCCACACAAATGTATATGCACCATTTGGTTCTGGATTTAATGTTATTTCACCATCGTTTTGCGCACAAGTTACAACTTGCGTAACCGCACCATTTATGTTAAATAAAACCGAAGGAGACAAAATAATAGAAGTATCTTTTGAGCAAGCACCTAAACTTACGGTTACATCGTAAGTTGCTGCACCTAAATTTGTTGCAGATGCATCCGTTAAGGCATTATCATGACTCCAAGTGAATGTGTGAAGTCCGTTTGGACTAGGATTAAAGGCAATAGATCCGTTTGCTTCGCCACAATTCGTTTGCTCAATTGTTGCGTTTGCAAACAAGACTTCACTAATACTGAGATTGATAGTTGTATCTTTAGAGCATAAACCATCAGTGATTGAAATATCATAAGTCCCTTCTGGTAATGAACTAGCTGTTTCTGTTGTCAAAAGAGGATCATGACTCCAAATGTAAGTAAAAGGACCACCAGGAGTTGGAGCTAAGCTAATCTGACCATCGTTATTCAAGCAACTTGGTTGCACTATAGTAGGATTTACAAGTATATTATTGATGATGTTTAAGATGATTGTAGTATCTTTTGAACAAACACCATCTGTAACTGAAATGTCATAAGTAGCAGCTGCCAATAAACTAGCAGTTTCAGTTTGCAATCCAGCATCGTGACTCCAAGTGTAAGTAAATGGACCACCAGGAGTTGGAGCAAAACTTATTTGACCATCATTATTTGCGCAGCTAGGGCTTTGTATCGTAGCATTCAAATTGAAATTTGAGCTTGTTGCGCATATACCATTGCAACTACCGATTGTTACGTTAGCCTGTTGAGCATCAAATACCCAAGTATTTCCTGCATCAACAGTTCTTTTCCAATATCCCACACCAATTCCATCTAGGAAAGAAACGGGAGCTAAATTCCCATCAAAAATTTCTTTTGCTGTTGCCAAAGTAGCAACATTTGGACAAGAAGCTCGATTTAATGGTAGAGGATTGTTATCGTATTCAGCCATCGAAGAAATGTCGGAAATATCATCTACTGTAAATCCCCATGCAACCAAATCTAAAGGAGTTCCATCAGCATCATACAAAGCTTTCCAATCATTCCCATTCATTAACCAAGTAATGGCTTGATCTTCAGCTGTAAAGTTCACATCATCCCAAGCTCCTGCCAAAACCAAAGTGTTTGGTTTGAGTAAATTTAACCCCGTAACATCATCACCAGCTACAACCAAAAAACCCAAGGAGGGAATGATTGTACCTGCTGGAAACCTAAGTGTCCAATTACTTCTAGGGTCACCTCCCGGACCATTATTTCCAGCAAGGAAGTAGCATGAAATATCGAGAGGAGCACAGGTAGGATTGTAAATTTCAATAAACTCTGTTCCAACACTAGTACCTGCAACAGTGCCAATAGAATTAAGTCCAGCACCCGGATTAATTCTTATTTCATTAATTACTTGAGAGTTAAACTTTTGAGAAAACAAAAAGAAAATTGAGAATGTTAATAAAAATGATTTCATTTTTTATGGTTTATAAATTTTATTTGACATTTGATTACCATTTTTAGAGCTAACCATTACATTATAGAATGACGAAGATAAATAATTAATGTCAATAGTTGTATCAGTTGTTTCAATTATTTTTCTTCCCAACATGTCAAAAATTTCAATTTTACCTATTTGATCAAATCCAGAAATGTTAACAATATTATGAGAATAATAAATCATTTCCTTATTACATTCATCAGAAACAGCCACTAAATTAAAGGATTCCCTTTTTCCATCAAAATCTACTTGAGTGATTCGGTAATAGTAATTCTCATTGATTTCCTCTAGTGGTCGAACAAATTCGTAAGAAATTTCTGATGAAGAATTCCCAGCTCCGTTAACTCTTCCAACTTCGTAAAATTCAGAGTCTTTAATTTTTTCTTCAATGATAAAATAATCATTGTTTCTCTCACTCAATGTGGTCCACGTAATTAGATTTTTGGTACAGAAATTTTTTGCCTCAATCTGCCCAATTACAATAGGTAAAGGGACGCATGAGGTACCATCTTGAATATTGACATAAAATGGACTCTCCAATCCACCAGTACCATCGATAACAAAGTAATAGTATTGACCGATTGTAGTAGAAAATGAGTGGTTATGATTATAATTAGCACCTGAAGTGTTAGTATAAATTGCATCTCTTGGACAAGATACAAAATTCCATTCAGTCCCTAAAGTTGGGCATGTTGAACCATCTCCTGTTGGATGAGTTACCACCACTGATTGCAATGATTGGTCTAAACTCGAAATATCAATATTCATGGAAGTTGAAGCCGCTTGAAATTTTATCCAAACGTCATTATTATTTGCATTATTCCATGCACAGGTACCATTATTGAAATTGACAGTATTAACATCAGCCACTTGGTCTGCGCCAGGAGAATTTGCCTCGTTGTTTCTTCCATTTGTGCTAACACAAGCAGCCCTTGAACACATATTAATTGCTGTTGCACAAGTTTCCCCATTACTAGTTTCATCTACAGCATTATAGACACTCACATCTCCAAATGTTAAGGCTATGGATTTTAAACATGGTTCAGAAACTGTTCCTTCAGAAAAAATGAATCTCCAATCTCCATTTGCATTCACTCCATTAAAGCTCGTTTGTAAATTTGTTGGAGTATCAAGGGCACCTGTACCAAATTTTGCACTAAATATTCCTCGATTAGTTCCTGTACCAGTTCTTGATAAATTAGGGTAGTCTGTGCAACTTTGCGCAGTAATTAATGTCAAGGTTTGTGTACCCGATAAACTGGCAGTGGCATCTAGTCCAGAAGCATTGTCTCCGTAATAAACTCCTGCGCAAGTTCCATCTGGCGCCATAACTCGCAATTGGACAAGTCTCATATTAGCTGAACTTCCCGTGCAAGAATTATCAACTGTAAAGGTAATTGCTGTTAAGGCGTTGGTCGTTGTATTTAAAACTCCTACTCCCGACACGGCTAATCTATACCAAGAAAGATCCTCTGTGCCAGGAGTACCACAAGATCCAACTGCACCAGTTAAATCTTCCGTAGTTCCCCATGATCTTGAAAATGTTTGAGCTTTTGTTTGAATAAAAATAAATCCCAAAATAATATATAAAATTAGAAGGAAAGTGTACTTGAAAAACTTCACTTTCAGTGCACAAATACTTTTGATGTTTTGTAAAGCCTTCATATTTTTTAACAATTCATTAATAATTGGAATTCAAAAAAACAATGGAAATCAAAATATAAAATTATTTTTCACAAGCTGTTTTGCAAGTGTAAATTTAGTTCACGAATTGTTTGTGTATATACTATATACATAGGGAATTGATATGTGTATTTATTTTAACCACTATAGTTAACCATAGGTAAAAAAACAATAAAAAAATTAACAAAAACTTAATAAACAAGGGTTTATGTTAAAAAATTGTAAAAAACTAGGAATAAAGCAAAAAAATAAGTTTAAGATTATTTTTTAATCAGAATGAATCTTCTTTTTAGAAAATTAGAATAAAGAAATTGTAAATATTCAATAATAATTAGAATCAACTGAGATACAAAAAAACTTAGATTTACTGTCTTTTCAATATTCCAATTGAATTAGCATACTCAATTAATTGAAGCTTATTGCTAATACCAAGCTTACTTTCGATATTTTTTTTGTGCGAGATGACTGTTTCTCGTGCAATATGCAATAAATTCCCGATTTCAGAATAACTTCTGTCAATCAAACTCAATACTTCCAGTTCTCGATCAGAAAGTTCTTTTATTTGCTGTGAAGTTTTAATAGTAGTTTCTTTTTCTATTAGATTTGATTTCAGTACTTCGGACTTTTCCTTTAATTCTCGTAATTCAAAACTAATTTTTTCAAGTTCATTTCGATTGAATGTCAATTCCTCCTTGGCTTTGTTGTAGTTTTCGGTTAATATCAATTTTTGCTGCTCATTTACTGAAACAACGTAATCCAAAATCCATGCTTGACCAAGAAAAACAAAAACTAAAATCAACAAGCATTGCGAGGAAAAGGCAATTACGCTTAAGCTATCATAATTTGTGATTGAAAAAATTGGTGAAAAGCCCACTTGAGCAACAATCAATAAGATTGATAAAAATATTGCAACATAAAAAAAGTTTTGTCGATATTCTTGTCTATTTTTAAAAGTCTGTATGATTGCTGAACTTAGCAACACGTATGTTAAAGTTGAATAAATAAAATCAAAGTAGTTAACAACTGCACTTGAACCTTGTTTTTCGCCCCAAAAAAAAGAATAAAAGAAAACAAATGCGATATTTAATAGCAAGATAAAAAGTGCCCATTTCATTTTATTTCTGAATAAAGGAAATTTTTCCTTTAACCTTACAAAAGAGTGAGAAAAAAATGGCAGGGAAGCCAAAAAGAATCCATTATTATATGCGGAAAAGGTTTTGATAACTAGAGAAACATAACCGGGCTTCATCAGACCTAAGAATCGATACAAATCCATTGCAACCCAAAGAAACAAGGCACAAGAAATAAAAATGAGTCCTAAATCTTGCTTTAGATGGTCTGCATTTTTTATAGCTTTAAACCAAATAATAATAATAAATACCCCGCCAAATAGGCACATAAATAAATGTATCAACCTTAAAATTTCAATTTTTGTAAATTCGACTAATTCAAGTTCAATCATTCCATGCCATATTTGAGTACTACAAATATATTTATTTTTTCTTGTTTCTTGCACATAATAATAAGAACGACGTGGAAAAAGCATCGAATTATTAAACTGAGTTCAAACGTCGTTTAATACTTAGTGATATTTTAAACTATTGTTTAAGCGCTATAAAAATAGGACATTACTTGATTATTTGAACCTTGAAAAAAAGAATGAAAGGTTCCACCATTTAATTTTAAACTATCTTAGATTAATGAAAGTGCAAACATTAGAAGAAAGGAATCGAATAAATTCTTTCAGAGAATCGTGGTTATTTAAATAAGTAAATCAGAATTCAATGAAATTTGAGAGTTTTATTAAGAATCAAATAACACCTTTTGCTTTCAATTCCAGATATTTATTAATGGTTGTGACATTTAAATCTTCGGGACGAGTTAAAAGTGTCTGAATTCCATTTTGCTTTAATTCCTTGGCTATATTTACCTTTAAATTGATTAGTTTTTCTGCCACCGCTGCTTGATATATGTTCTCCGTATTATCAATTCGTTGAAAAGCTAATTCTTCCAATTCATTATTTTGAAAAAAGACTAAAACTAAAACATGCTTTTGGTTGATTTTTTTCAACATCGGCAAAGCTCTACGCATCGCAAATTCACTTTCAAAATTTGTATAAAGCATTAAAAGCGAACGTGTTTTTATCGTTTGTCGAATGGACTCATAAACCAATTCAAAACTTGATTCTTTGAAATGAGTTTTTTGATTGTATAATAAATTTAAAATACGACGCAATTGACCAGCATTTCTATCTGCTTGCAATTGTGTTCCAATTTTATCAGAAAAGGTTATTAATCCAGCTTTATCACCTTTTTTAAGAGCAATATTTGTAAAAACCAAAGCAGAATTAATCGAATAATCCAACATAGTCATGTTTTCAAATTCCATTTGCATATTTCTACTCTTGTCAATGACTGCGTAAATGGATTGCGAACGCTCCTCTTGGTATTGATTGACCATCAGACCGACCTCATATGGATTACTGCGTTTACTTGTCGCTTTCCAGTTTACCGTTCTAATGTCATCCCCTTCAACGTAGTTTTTGATTTGTTCAAATTCGTTGTTGTGACCAATTCTGCGATTTTTTTTAATTCCTTGCGCCAAAGTTTGTTTGTTAAAAACCTTCAATTCATACTGCTTCATTTGAAGAATCGATGGATAAACTTGCACTTTGTGCTCAATTTGGTAATCAATTTTACGCTTACATAAAAACAAAAAGGAGGAAATAAAAATCATCATGTTTCCAAAAATATAATCTCCTCGTTTTTTGGGAATAAATTCGTAGGAAATAATTTTTTGACTACCCGGTAAAATAAACAAATAGTGCGATTGATTTCTCATTTGCATCTCGACAGGATATCCTTCAAACAAAATAATATTTAAAGCTTGATTTGTCGTATTTTCGAGAATTACTTCAATTTTATTGGCATCTCCTAAATTTAAAATTGTATTCAGATTACGCGCTATGTTTAAAGGTTTTTTGATGGTGAAAGTCAAAAAAATATCAATCAAGAGAAATGAAAATAAACACACAAGAGCGATTATCCCGACATTAAAAAGCCAACTCCACACGAAAGCTGTGATAAATACACAAACAATTCCTGCAAAAAGAATAAAAAACAAACGGGTAATATGTAAAGACTGAGTAAATTTCATATTCTCATTGACTTATTTTTTTATTTTGATTTACTGTGCTGATTGAAAGGATTCGAAATCAACAATTTATAATTCAACATTTATAATTTTCACACTGAGCTTGTCCGAAGTGCATCATTTATCACTCACCTCGGAACCTCAATCGTTTGAATAATTTCTTGTATAATTTCCTCTGCGCTAGTTCCTTCCATTTCTGCCTCAGGAGTAAGAATTATCCTATGATTTAAAACATGAGGCGCAACAAATTGAATGTCATCTGGAGTAACAAAATCACGACCTCTAATTGCAGCCAAAGCCTTCGAAGCTTTCATCATGGATAAAGAAGCTCTTGGAGAACCTCCTAAATAAATTTTTCCGTGATTTCTTGTCTTAATTGTGATGTTTGCAATGTATGACAACAAATGATCTTCGATGATAATATTCTCAATTAAATTTTGAATTTTTTGAATCTCATCAGCATTAAAAACCGGCTGAATTGAATCTAAACTTATAGATTTTACGTTGTTTTTGTAACGCTTTAAAATATCAGTTTCTTGCTCTAAATTTGGATGATTCACCTTGATTTTAAACAAAAAACGATCTAATTGCGCCTCTGGCAAACTGTAAGTTCCTTCTTGCTCAATTGGGTTCATGGTTGCAACTACCAAAAATGGGAAATCCATTTGGTAACGCGTTCCATCATAGGTAATTTGCCTTTCTTCCATTACTTCAAACAATGCTGCTTGAGTTTTTGCTGGTGCACGGTTAATCTCATCAATTAACACAATGTTACTAAAAATTGGACCTTTCTTGAAGTTGAATGTCGATTCTTTCATATTGAAAATTGATGTTCCAAGTACGTCAGATGGCATTAAATCTGGCGTAAATTGAATTCTAGAGAAATCAATGGCAAGTGCTTTTGCAAGGACTTTGGAAGCCAATGTTTTAGCTACTCCTGGAACACCTTCCAGCAAAACATGCCCATTACAAAATATCCCAGTCATCAACAATTCAACCATCTGCTCTTGACCAATGATGAATTTTCTCAATTCCATGCGCACATGATTCACCTTTTGTGCCACCCAAATTAAATCAGTATTTGATCGCTCAAAACCATAATTTGTTTGAGGAATATTTGCAGAAGCACTTGATTCTTCTGGTTGTGACATGTTGTTTTCTTCGTTGTTACCTTCTTGTATCATAGATTCTTAATTTAGATAATTGGCAATAAATTGTTCGTATCGATTTAGATCGTAAATGCTAATACTGCTGTGATTAATTTCAAAAATGCTTCCATCGGCAAAATGGAAAACACTTGAATCATTTTGAACATCAAGCGATGTAATATCTTCCGTTTTCATGCGAATTTTTCCTTTGAAAATTGCATAAAAGGTCAGTTCTTTCGGACTAATTTTTATTACAGGTAAAGCGTAAAGCCTGATTCCGAAAATCAATAAGGCTATTCCAATTGGCCACAAAACAATAGCACTACCCGTACTTTTGTGCAGCAAGTAAAAAGATGCTAGAATCAAGGTTATTGCAAGAATTATCAGTAAAAGTGGAACGTGCATTTTACGATTGATTTTCTTTGCTTTTCCTTCTATTTTGTCTTTTAATCTTTCTTTTATGATACCTGATTGGTAGTAAAAAGCTTGTTGTTCCTTAGAAACGCGATCCAAAAACTCAAAATTCACTTCGTTTTCATTCTTTGTTTCTAATTTTTGCAATAAAGCAATTATTTTTTCCTTGGGAACTCCAGATTTCTCGTGCAAATGGTGAATTTCGGACTCTTTATTATCTTTGGAAATATCAATAAAAAATCGTTTGTTTACTGCGACGTAAAAATTCTTTTTGATTACCTGCAAAATGGCGTAAGGCGTTTGTTGACGGTAATAAATTTCTTTAATTGTATCAGCAAAAATCAAGGAATGATTTCCTGTTTTCGGAATGTATGGAACGAATGGTTGTGAACGTTTGGTTCTAAATATTACAAATAAAATGATTCCTAGGATTGCAAGCAGCAAAGCAATTGTTAATGCTTTGGAGTCAAAAATAAACTGTAAATAACTTGTATCTTCTTTGCCAGCACCTTCATCATCACCTGAATTATCTTCAATTTCTTCATCTGAAAGTCGCGCCAATTCCAACCATTTGATGTTATGATCTTTTGGAATTTTAGAAATCACGAAATTACTGTATTCAAAACCAGTTTCTTGTAAAAGTTGGTAATTGACAAACAATTTTGGATTTGTGTGAAGAATAATTTGACCTTCACCAAGTTTTAAGTTCAAGAAACAGGCTTGATTGTGACTACTTCCTAAATATTCAACTTGATCAAAATTTTCCTTAATAAGTTCCTTTTTATTAAAGAAATTCCATTCCGAGGCAATCGTGTCATTTTGAAAAACACTGTAAAAACGAAAATTCTCCTTGTCTGCAAATAAATCAATACTTTCATTGTATTCCCAAATAAAATCTTCCTCTTCGAAGAAAAAAGAATTTACATTTTCAGAAATTGAATTGTAAGCTAAGACCAAGTTTGCGCCCTTTTTTACCGCTGAAATTAATGTGTCAAATTCATCTGTTTTCAATTGAAATTTATCACCAACAAAAATGTAAGTTGACTTTGTATTTTTTAAACTTACTGAATCAAGTTTGATTGGAATTTGCGTACTTTTCTTTTTTGTGTGAAATTGAAGCAGTTCATTAAACAAAAACGTTCCATTTGGGTTTTTATCATTCGGCAAATAGGTTTCTTCCCAATCACTTGAAATAAAGGCATTTTCATCTAATACAACAGTTTGTTCGTCATCCAAAAGATACAGAATTGCCGCTGTGGAAACAACAATAATTAATGCTAATATGCCAAGTACTTTTTTAGACATGAACGTTTACTTAATTTCAGAATTTAATTGTTTATAATTTCTCTCCAAATGACTAGAAAGTTGATTGTAATCACTCTGACTGATTTGATATTCTCCGTACCATACAAGGTCATAAATTCTTACAGACTCTTCAAAATCAAGGTGATTTGGATGTGACTTTGCTTGTAAAATATAATCGTAATTGGTTAAATCTTTTTTCCAATTAATTCTTTTTAAATGAATCATTTCTTTTAAGATAAAGGTGAAATAAATTCGCACGCATTCGCGGTAATCTCCTCTCAAAAGCGCATCTTCTAATCTTAATTCAAGTTCTGATTTTGTAATTAAATCTGGATTCCAATCATTTTCGGTAATTGGAGCTAATACTTTTTTATTTTTCGGTTTGTAATTTTTGACGAAATAATAGACAAGAAAAATCACAAGAACAACGATAATTACAATCATTAATCCTTTCCAAAAACCAGCAGAAATACTTGGAGGATCAACATCTGGAAGATCAAAATCTGGACCCTCTAATTCTGGTGTATCAAATTCAATTGGTTCTGGTTTTCCCATTTCTGGATCCAAGGGCTTGTCTCCTCCACCGTTTCCATTTCCTGAACCAAAAGGATCTTGGCTAGAACCTTGTCCTGAATTTTGTTTATTCGATCTATTCTTTTGAATTTGTTGCGGAGCATATTTGATGGTGCTCTTGTTTTTTGAACTCGAAGAATTATTGGAAAATGGTTCTGAATCTTCCTCTTCCAAGGGCGCTGGTTGACTATAGCTGTTATTGGATGGACCAGAATAATTTTTGCTTTTTTGGTAAGAATATTTTTTCTGAAAACTATTTAACGAGGGAGTTTCCTTTTGGGAAAAGGCTCCAAAAGAAATTAGCAACAAACAAGAAAAAAGAAATATCCTATTCATAATCAGCATCATTTTCTTTAAACCTACTTCTTTTTCCAAATTTTTTGAAAGCAATTTTTAGTCCTTCTGCAGTTTCCTTTTCATGTTCATTGTAAGCAATAAAATGAATGGAAATAATCCACAAGGGCAAAACTGCCAAAATGAATAAAATGTACACTATTTGTCGGGCATAATTAGACCAAAACCAGCGATCAAAACCAAATGTTTGCCCTAACTCTTTAATGAAATCCGTGAGCATGTCGAGTAAATCCCGAATTGGTGGTTCGCTTAATAAATTTCCATCATGAATACTTCCAACAAAAGCTATCGGCTGCGCGAAAAGTGCAAGTACCAAGAAGAAAATCAAGATCGTTAGAAGCGAATTACCATACGAGCGCATACTGTATTTCCAAGAAAGAGAGAATGAATTTTTATCTACAATTCCGGCTACTGCGCCATTTAAGTAAAATAATGGTATTAAAAAAAGTAATATAAAATACCAATACCAAGGAATGAACGAAAACGTGTAATAAAGTAAGGCATTTCCGACTAAAACGAATGGGATTTTTTTAATAAAAAATAGAAAAAAAGCTTTCCATGTAAAAACTTCATCTTTAATTTTAAATGAAAAAGACACGGAAATAAACATCATTGAAAAGATGATTAGCCACAAAAAATTAATTAATGTATCCTGCATACTTTTGTATCCAAAACCCATCATAATTTCAAGTTGCTTAGACCAGTCAAACCAATGATTTGTTGACATAAGGTCATCGTGCAGCATATTTTGAAAATAAATCAACACTAAAATTAAAGGGAAAATTAGGAAGAAATTAACTTTAAAAAACTTGGCAAAATTCAAGCGGTAAAAACGAAATGAATCGGAAATAATTTGACCAATCGTCCTGATTTTGTTTAAATTAAAGGCTGTGTTCGGGAAAAGATTGACTACTTCCTCCTCGTGCACTAATTCTGGATGTTTTCTTGCAACTATTGTAGGATAAATCACATAATAAAACAAAATGATCCCGAAAGAAAGTAAAATTAACATCCATTTTGACCATTCAGGTAAATTTTGATAGTTTGCAGTAACATAACTTTCTAGAAAGCCCGCCATGATGATAAACGGAACCAAACTCAACATGATTTTTAATCCACGTTTTGCTGACAGTTGCAAGGATTGCATTCGGGTATAATTTTTTGGAAAGAGCCAACCATTTCCCATCGTAATTCCAGCTCCAGCAGCTAAAACAATTGCTGAAATCTCAAAGGCCCCATGAATCCATATACCTAAAAAAGAAGTAATTAATAGTCCTTTTGTGGCAAAATAATACTGAAAAGTTCCCAGCATGATTGAATTTGAAAAGAGAAAGATATGCGTTCCGATGGTGAAAAATATCCCGAAAATGAAGCAATAAAATGCCACTATGAGGTTATTTGTTGTGATATCGATAAACATCGCAACGTTGCTTTCTGTTTCATAAACTGCCAACGGATTTCCTTTAGCGATATTTTCTTCAGTCATTCGAACATATCCATCTCCAAGCACCGTTGCAGTGAAATCTGGGTTATAATGTGTGGTTACTGCGCCAACAATTGCCCAAATTGCGAAAACTAAAAAAGCAAATAAAATATTTTTTCGTGCACGATAAATTTCCAAAGGCAAGGAAGTTTTCCATACAGTAATTACTTTTTTTAGAGATTCCCCTTTTTGAATGTGTAAACTTGTGTAAACACGTTGCGCCAATTGATTTAGGTAAACCCTTACAGTTCGACGATTATAGAAAGTTTGTGCGTAAGATAAATCATCGGTAATGTCCATATACAAAGAACTCAACTCTTCTGGGTCCTTTGTTTGACTTTCAGAAAGTTGTTCAAAGCGGTTCCACTTCTCTTTATTTTGTTCTATGAATTTGGTTTCCTTCATGCTTTAACTTGTAAATATAATTTTTTTAGTTTAACCTAAAACGAAATTTTATAAAAACTTTTAATTTTTTGTTGAGAAAGAAAAACAAGTTCGATATATTGGTAGAATTTATCAATATAGTAAAGTAAAATAAGTTCGCTTTAGCTCTAAGCTTAATTAAATAAATGAAAAAAATCTTTTGAAATCAAATCCTGCAAATACAAACTTTAATCTCCTTAAAAATACGGCAAATAGATATTTTTTTGTTGTAAAGAGAATTAATCGAGAGATTACTAAACCAGAACAGCCAAGAAATAGACGAAGTGTGCTTTTGATTCTGTAATGAAAAAGCTATTTAGGGTCTGCTGAAAAACGAAAACTATCTGATCTTTAATTTATTACCGTCCTTATTTATAATCTAGATGCAAGGTTTTTGATGGAATTTCTTTAAAAAGCTTGCACGCATTATTTTAA
>JBIKSI010000127.1:0-9878 GCA_044348665.1 Crocinitomicaceae bacterium | reverse complement strand
TTTTAGTTTAAATCGTTAATATTCAACACATTAAAGATACTAAAAGTATTTCACTTATTTATAAGGATTTACGATAAGTTATTGACAATCAGATTGTTAATAATCGAACTCAGGTTGGTAGCAAAAACACAGGTATCGTTTGAGACAAACTTGATAAAATTTCTTTCATTTAAAGATAGTTTTGAGTACTTTTAGTATTTTTACTCTCTCATTCGTCGCACATGAATAAAATTTCAATTATTGGTACAGGAAACGTTGCTTTTCATTTTTGCAAAGAATTGAGCCGCCAAGACTTTGAAATTGAACTTTTTGGTCGTAGTAAAATCGAAATGTTTGCCTTTCAAAAAGCCTTCAAACTAAAGACATTAAACTCCATTTCTGAAATTGACGAAACTAGTCTTATTTTAATTTGTGTCTCAGATGATCAAATACAAACTATTGTAAAACAACTAAATGAATCAAGTTTTAAAGCTTACACATCAGGGACGGTCAGTTTGGCAGAACTAGAAAACACATCAAATTTAAATGTTTTTTATCCTTTACAAACATTTTCTAAAAATCGAGACTTAGATTTTCAAAACATTCCAATCTTGATTGAGGCCTTTAATAAAGAGCAAGAAAATGAATTAATTAATTTAGCAAAAAAACTTACTTCTCAGGTTGAATTGGCAAATTCTGAAAAAAGAATAAAACTTCATTTAGCGGCAGTTTTTGCCAATAATTTCACAAATCATTTACTTTATACGAGTAAAAATATTCTTTCAAAAGAAGGAATAAACTGGAATTTATTGATGCCACTCATCACTGAAACATTTGAAAAAATAAAATTAGGATTTGAACCAAAGGAAATCCAAACTGGACCAGCGAAAAGAGGCGATTTTGAGACAATTGAAAAACAGTTAGAACAATTAGAACCACTTGAAAAAAACATGTATCAAAGTATAACAGAAAGTATCATACAAACTTACAAAAAATGATTTCATACAAAGAAAAATTACCAAAAATCACCACATTCATTTTTGATGTTGATGGCGTATTAACTGATGGTCAAGTAATTATGATGAATGGCGATGTTTATCGTACGCTAAATTCAAAAGATGGATATGCCTTGCAATATGCGTCAAAACTTTCATACAAAATTTTCATCATCACAGGAGGAAATTCGAAAGATGTTCAGGAACGATTATTGGTACTTGGTGTAACTGAAGTACATTTAAAATCAAGCAATAAGTTAAATATTTACACACAAATAAAAGAAAAGTACAATCTTGTTGACGAAGAAATTTTGTACATGGGAGATGATATTCCAGATTTTGATGTGATGTTGAAAGTTGGAATTGCAACTTGTCCGCAAGATGCATGTCCCGAAATAAAAGGAATTTCTCATTATCAGTCTCCCATTTTTGGTGGAAAAGGCTGTGTTAGAGATGTGATTGAACAGGTTTTAAAAGTTCAAGACAAGTGGTTTTTAGAGGATGCGAAAATTTGGTGATATTAAAATTTTGTAACCAATTCACCCTATTGCATTATATTGAAAATCAAAAAATATGAAAAAAATATTCCTTATCGCTGCATTAACTTCTTTATTTGCCTTTGAGTACAATTCAAATAAAAAAGAATTCAAAAAATTAAAAAAGAACTTCAGTTATGTTCCAAGTGGGCAAGGAGTTATTGCAAATGACACCTTTTCTGTGCAAGGATTTTATATCAGTAAAACAGAAGTTACCAATGAAGAATATCAATTATTTTTGCAAGATTTAAAGGCAAACAATAAAATGAAGGAATATAAAATTTGTTTGCCAGATTCAAGTGAATGGGGAAAATTAAGTATGGGAGGAAGTTCAGCCTATAAAGATTATTATTTTTCTCATCCTGCCTATAAAAAATTCCCCGTTGTTAATGTCAGTTTTGAAGCTGCAAACCTATATTGCAAATGGTTTACAGAAAAAATCAATTTAGGAAGCAAAAGCAAATACAACGATTTCAGGTTACCAACAAAAGAAGAATTCATTCGAGCTTGTCGTGGCGATAAACATGTACAAATGTATGCATGGGAAGGAAATTCAGTTCGAAATAAAGATAGTATGATTATGTGTAATCACCTTCATATTTCAAAAGAAAAAGTGGCAGGTTCATTAACAGATGACGTAGATATCATTGCACCATCAAAATCCTATTGGCCTAATCAATTTGGGATTTATAACTTAAACGGAAATGTAGCCGAAATGACTTCTCTAAACATGATTTCAATGGGTGGAAGTTGGAAAAATACCGAATCAGAAGTACAAAATGAATCTGTTTCAAAATACAAAAATGGAAATCCTACTCTGGGATTTAGAATGGTGAGTACGAAATTGTGAGTTAAAAAAAATAAGTTGAAAAATGTTCATCAATAATTTAATAATAAAACATGATTACGTTGCTTCTATAATATTTATATTTAAAGATCCACCTTTCCTTCTTTGTTAAAAACTTCTCAAAACTTGAAGGTAAAAATCAGCCATCAACAAGTCAAATCACTTAATTTTGACAAAAATCAAATTATGCACTTTTCAGAAATAATAAAAGCAGTAGAAAAATTCCATGATGCCTTTGGAATTGAAAATAATTATAAACCTACAACTGATTTAACGGCAGAAGAAATTCAATTGCGCTATAAATTAATGCGTGAAGAAAATGAGGAATACTTGGAAGCGGCTAATAATGGTGATATTGTTGAAATTGCAGACGCCTTAGGAGATCAATTATATATTTTATGCGGCACGATTCTTAAGCATGGATTACAAGATAAAATTGTTGAGGTTTTTGAAGAGATTCAGCGTTCAAACATGAGTAAATTGGATAAAGATGGAAAAGCAATTTATCGTGAGGATGGTAAAATATTAAAATCGGACTTGTATTTTAAACCTGATATTAAGTCGATTTTAGAGCAATAAAATTAAAAAACCCGAAACAGTAATTTCTATTTCGGGTTTTTTATTTAATATAAAATCAATTTGATTAAGGTGTGCTTAATGAAACTGGTATAATTTTACCATTTAAAAATTTACTCGCAGTGAGTGAGAAATCACAAATGTATGTCGCCATTTCTCTTGCTGAAAGTGGCGCTTGGTAACCAAGGAATGCTTCTTCCAACATTTCAGTCTGAACTGCTCCCAAGCACAAGCAATTAATTTTTAGCTTCGTTTCTTTGTATTCCTCTGCAAGTAACTCTGTCAAGCTCACAAGTGCAGCTTTTGAAGTAGAATATGCAGATAAGCCAGCGAATTTTACACTTCCTTGAAATCCTCCCATCGAACTAATGTTTACAATATGTCCGCCATGCTCCGCCATTTTTGGAATGGCAGCTTGGATTGTTTCAAAAACTCCGATCACATTGGTTTGGAAACATGAATTAATTTCTTCGTGTGAAATTTCCAAAAATGGCTTATTCACCAATTTTCCCGCATTGTTTATTAGAATGTCAATTTTTTGAATCTTGGCAAAAATTTCTTCCGCTAGAAATCTCACATTTTCAGCCTCCAAGTCAAAATGATGCACAAAGAAATTAGGATAATGATTGTATTCTGCAATTTTCTCTACATTTCTGGTCAACACATGAATTTGGACATTCTCAATTGCAGAAAATTGACTAATAAGTTCAAAACCAATACCTCTGCTTGCTCCAACAATTACAATTGTTTTACTCATCGTAGGAAATAATTAATTTTTCACTTGCAGGATGCGCTTGACAAGTTAAAATAAAACCTTCTTCCACTTCTTTATCTGTTAAAGAATAATTTAGTTTCATCGTTGCTTTTCCCTCTAACACTTTGGCTCTACATGTGCAACAAACACCACCTCTACAGGAATATGGAGCATCAAAACCTTCGTCAATAACCGTTTCAAGAATGGTCTTTCCTTTGGAATTCAACTTAAATTCTACAGCTTCATCATCCAAAATCACTTTTACATTGCTGATTCCTGAGAAACTTGAAAGGTCTTCGCTTTTCTCTGAAACGCCTAATTTCGTTGGAGTGGTAAACAATTCGTAATGAATTTTATCTTTGGCTACTCCGAATAGATTTAAAACTTCAATCGCATCGAAAATCATATCTTCTGGACCGCAAATGTAAAAAGCATCAGCCTTCAAAATACTTAAATCTTCCTTTATTATTTCGCTAATTTTCTCTTTATTTAATCTTCCAAAATCTACGGTTTCCTTTGGCTCTTGTGTTAAAAAGAAGCGAGACTTAGTTTGTGTAAGTGCTAATAATTCCTCTTTGAAAATAATATTACTTTCAGTTTTACTTGCATAAAAAAGCTTTGCCTCTCCCCCATTTTTCTCGATTGATTTCAACATCGATAAGATTGGAGTGATTCCACTTCCTGCCGCAAAGCAAATACTTGTTTTCGCAGTTGGGTTCAATAAAAAATTTCCTTGAGGCGCTGAAACCATCACTTTTTCACCTTCTTCTAACTCTTTATTTGCCCAAACTGAAACCACACCATTTGTCACTTCTTTTACCGCAACCGATAAAACCTCATCTTGGCCAGAACATATAGAATAAGAACGACGTTCATCTTTTCCATCGATATCGACAGATAAATTAATGTATTGTCCAGCTTGAAACCTGAATTTCTCTTTTAAATCAGAAGGAAGATCAAAACTTATTTGCACAGTATCAACCGTCAACCGGCGCACCGAAGAAACCGTTAATTCGAAAAATCCCTTTGGACTATGTTTTTTAGACTTTTTGTCTCCACCTTTAAAAATACTTCCAAAAATTCCCATATTAAGTTTAGTTTTAAAATAAATTACAAAAATACAAATATACATTTTATTGCTACAAAAGAAAATTTTGCATTAAAATCGAAAAGGAAAAAATAATTTAAAAATAAAACTCAATTTCAAAAAAAATAGTAGATTTGAAAAAAACTACTTTATGCGCTTACAAAAACTAAACATTATTACAATTATTTTAATTTCATTTTTCGGAAATCTATATGCTCAATTTGATTTTAACAATTTCAAAAATTTAAAGGCGGAAGGTGAAATTCCAGCTGATTTTTTTGAAAACACATACGATAAAATACAAGTAGATCTTGACAATAAAAATGTAAACTTAAAAAGTGCAGACCAAGAAGTATTTTTGGAGGGAGTTCATTATGCAATCAATGACTTACTGCATTCTGGTATGGTTGTTTATGGAGATGAAGTTTCCAATTATGTTTCAGCAATTGCGGACAAACTTCTTGAAAAAGATCAAAATTTACGATCAAAATTGCGTTTTTACACGATCAAAACAAACGAAACAAATGCTTTTTCAACTTATCAAGGAATAATTTTTATCACAACAGGTTTGATTTCTCAGTTATCAAATGAAGCACAATTGGCTTATGTTATTTCACATGAAATCGCTCATTATACGGAGGAACATGTGGTGCAAACCTTTGATTTAAATTCGAAGACTAATAATACAGATAAAATTCAAAAATTAAGTTCCTTTTCGAAGGAAAATGAATTTGAAGCAGACAAATTAGGTTTGCAACTCTATTATAATGCGGGATACAATAAAAATGATTTAGTTTCCACATTTGATGTCTTATTATACTCTTACCTTCCATTCGAAGAAATTGAATTTCCAAAAAATTATTTCAATTCAGATTGCATGACAATTCCTGAAGGCTTTTTCCCAAATGAAAAATTTTCAATCAAGGCAGAGGAAGATGCAGACGATTCTAAAAGTAGTCATCCAAATATCAAAAAAAGAAAGGAAGCAACTGAGAATGAAATCAAAAACCTAAAGGATTGGGGAGATCAAAAATTCCTATTACCAGAGGAAAGATTCCTGAATGTTAGAACCTTATGTCGATTTGAAAGTATTCGCACTGATATTGTAAATGCAGAATTTGATGATGCTTTGTATTCTATCTACATTTTGGAACAAACATACCCTAACTCAATCTACCTTAAACGTATGAAAGCTAAATCATGGTTGGGAATTGCGCAATTTAAATCTTCTGGTAGCTTAAGCAAAAAACTACCCAAAAAAAAGGAATTAGAAGGTGAAATTGCTCGCCTTCAAGATTTTATTTCTAATCTGAACAAAGCGCAGACCATGACTGTGGCAATGAGAAATGTTGAAAACATTAGAAAAGAAAATCCAAGCGATCCATTCATCAATGGAATTTGGTCAAAAATGATTAAAACTTTTGGTGAATATGAAAAATTTGAATTAGTTAAATTTTCAAAAAAATCTTACAAGTCTGTTTATGACGAATTTTTGGCTAAAAACAGTGATACAACAAAGCTAAAAAAGGAAAAAGTTGAGGAAGAGAACTTGTCAAAATATGATAAAATCAAAAAACAAAATAGCACTGAAAAAAATGCCAATGTTTTTGACACAAGTTCTTTTTATCTCTACGCGATTTCTGATTTATTAGAACTGAAATTATTCCAAGATAAATTTGAGGAATTTAAACAAGAACACAAGCAAAAAAATCAAGAAAAGGAAGATTATGATAACCTTAGTTACAAGGAAAAGAAAAAGTATTATAAAAAGCTTGAAAAACAGGAAAAAAATATAGGTTTGAAATCTTTCATCTATCTGGAACCAATGGTTTTTTCTTACAATCGATCTACACTTGATCGCGTAAAATCAGAAAAATTACAAATTGAATATACAAAGGCAATTGAGGAACAATCAAAAGCTTTTAACATGAATGTATCGGTTCTTAGTACATCAAGTCTAATTAATTCCGGAACGGAGGCTTACAACCAACGATCAGTTTTGATGTCATATTTTAATGAAATAACAGATAATGATGAAATAGAAATCTTTCCAACAGACTTTGATTTATTGCAAGATATAAGAGAGAAATCTGGTTCAGATAAGGTCTTACTTTCCATTTTAGAACATGAAAAAAGTAGTAAAATTAGTCCAATGACTGTTTTTGCATCAGCATTTATTTATCCAGTTTTATTGTGGTACATCCCTTCAAAAATTATGAAGAAAAATGAAATTTATTACACAACCATTATTGTAAATTTAGAAAATGGTAAAATAGAGAATCGACTTTATACAAGGAGTTATGAAACTATAAACAAACATTCAGTTTCAGCCCGAGTTTACAACTTATTCCATCAAATTAAATAAACATGAAACATATTATTTTACTTTTTTCAATCATTTACTCTCAATTTTTTATTTCTCAAAACAACCCTGGATTATTTGGGAAAAAAAATGTAATTGATCTTAATTTCACAGCTTCAACACCTTTATTGCAACGCTTGTTCAATTTTGGAGAGACAAGGTTATATTATGTTTACAAGGACAATGGACTGCAACAAAAAAGGGACATCATTGACATTGCTTATGCATTTAGTTATTCACGATCAATTTCTCAAAAAACTAGCTTTGGAATTGAATTGTCTTACCAAAAAATCGACACGAAAACAAATGTAAATTATACCTTAAAAACCAACCCAGATTACATATATTATGAAGGTGCTGTAGAAAATTTTAAATTTAACCACGTTTCTATAATTCCACGTTTTGAATTCACATCACAAAATGGTATTTTCGGAATTGGTGTTAATAATCAACTTGGATTTGGTGTCGGATTAACAAGTTTCATTGATAAAGTTTATGAAACTGAACTTTACGACGAATACTACAATTCGGCATTACTTTCTGCTGCCCAAAAGCAGGGCTTTCAAAACAAATTGTATGATTTTTCGAAAAATAAATTTAGAAATTTCGTCATTTTATACGCTTTAAATTTTAGACAAGCTCTTGCGAAAAATTTAATGTTGAACTATGGATTTAGATATACTTTAAACCTTTTATCCAAGAACACATCAACTGTAATGATAAACAATAACTATTTCTTACAACATGATAATATTTCGCAAATTCTAAATCGTGAAAAAATGACCAATATTGTTCAATTTAAACTTGGTCTAGCTTATGTTTTTTAATGTAGCATTAATTACAAAACTTTCATTTTCTTTTTATTAACTTTGTAAAAAAAATTAAAATATGTCATTTTCAATATCAACAGCACCAATCGCTGTAAACGAACCAGTTAAACCCTACGTAAAAGGTTCTCCCGAAAGAGAAGAATTATTATCGATGTACAATAAGATGTATAATCAAACTCCAGTAGATGTGCCAATGTATATCGGAAGCGAATTGGTTTACACTGAAAAAAAAGTAAATATCGCACCTCCACACGAACACGCAAAAAGTTTAGGTAAATTTAACCAAGGTGAAGCCAAACATGTTGAACAAGCAATTGAAGCGGCATTAAAAGCAAAAGATGCTTGGGCGAATTTGCCATGGGAACAACGTGCTTCTATCTTTTTAAGAGCTGCAGATTTATTGGCTGGACCTTTCAGAGCTAAAATGAATGCTGCTACCATGTTGTGTCAATCAAAAAATGTTTTTCAAGCGGAAATTGATGCTGCATGCGAAATGATTGATTTCTTCAGATTCAACGTGCAATACATGACTCAGATTTATAAAGACCAACCAGAGTCTTTACCAGGAATGTGGAACAGATTAGAATACAGACCTTTAGAAGGTTTTATTTTTGCATTAACTCCTTTCAATTTTACTTCAATTTGTGCTAATTTATGTGCAGCTCCAGCAATGATGGGGAACGTAATTGTTTGGAAACCAGCAAACACTCAAGTTTATTCTGCTCAAGTAATCATGGAATTATTCAAAGAAGCTGGATTACCTGATGGAGTTATAAATATGGTAACGGTGAGCGGGCAAACTGCATCTGATGTGATTTTCAAACATAGAGAATTTGCAGGCTTGCATTTTACCGGTTCAACTGGCGTTTTCAGACAATTATGGAAAGCAATCGGAAACAACATTGAAAACTATAAATCTTATCCAAGAATTGTTGGTGAAACAGGAGGGAAAGATTTCATCATGGTACATGAATCAGCAAATCCAGCAGAAGTTGCAACAGCAATGACTCGTGGAGCTTTTGAGTACCAAGGTCAAAAATGTTCAGCTGCATCGCGTGCTTATGTTCCATCAAACATTTGGGATGAAGTGAAAAAAATCGCTGTAGAGCAAGTGAAATCTATGAAAATGGGATCACCGGAAGATACTTCAAATTTTGTAAATGCAGTGATTGATGAAAAATCATTTGATAAAAATGCTTCCTATTTAGAATACATTAAATCGGCTTCAGATGCTGAAATTATTGTTGGTGGAAATTGCGATAAAACAAAAGGTTATTTTGTTGAACCTACTTTGGTGGTAACAACAAATCCGAAATTCAGAACCATGTGTGAAGAGATTTTTGGACCAATCTTAACAATATATGTTTACGAGCCAAAAGATTACGAGGCAACGCTTGAGTTATTGGATCAAACTTCTGACTACGCATTAACAGGAGCAATTATTGCGAAAGATCGTTATGCGATTAATGTAGCATTGAAAAAATTAGAAAATAGCGCTGGAAACTTCTACATCAATGATAAACCAACTGGAGCAGTTGTTGGTCAGCAACCATTTGGTGGAGCAAGAGGTTCAGGTACAAACGATAAAGCAGGTGCACCTTTGAATTTAATTCGTTGGGTTTCTGCTAGAACAATCAAAGAAACGTTTGTTAGCCCAAAAGATTACAGATACCCATTTTTAGGATAAAATAATTTAATCTTCTTGTAAAACGCTCATCTCAAAGTATAATTGATTTGAGCGTTTTTTTTGCTTTTATTCCTTCAAACCTGAGTTCGATTATTAACAATCTGACTGTCAATAACTTATCGTAAATCCTTATAAATAAGTGAAATACTTTTAGTATCTTTAATGTGTTGAATATTAACGATTTAAACTAAAATTATGTATTTCACTCAGGATAAAATTACGGAA
>JBIKSI010000023.1:0-30916 GCA_044348665.1 Crocinitomicaceae bacterium | reverse complement strand
CATATTTTGGTCGAGATGCACGGTTTTTTGAAAGTTTTTTCATTTTTCCTTGCACTTGGTTGTGCAAAAATAAGCTATAACCCACAAAAATCAAAGGTTTATACTTTTTCAGCAGACCCTAATTATTGTAAAAAATGCTGTTATCGCCCAAACTCCAAAAATTTATATAAATCTTGGAACTCATAACGAAATGATAGATGAGCATTATGACACCAATGAATCTGAATATCAGACAGCAAAATCAATGACACTTCAAATATTAAATCATGTGAATTCTATTGGAGCAAAATGGAATTTTCAAACCTGTTCTAAATTTGTTTTAGGAGCACTAAATTGGGATGATGCAGCAACAAGTCCAACAGATTTGTTACAAACCCTTCAAGCTTCTGGAAGAGTTGAAATTGATCCTCGTGATAAAAGAGAATTGCCTATTTATCCCTACAATATTTCAGACGTTTATCATTTATTAGACAGTTGTGGAGTTACCTCAACTCATACAGTTGGCGGTTTTTTGGCATATCCGTACAACAATGAAGATTGGACCCAATTTCGAAATCCTAAAATTGGTGCCGTTTATGGAGAGCCTTGGCAGGCAGAAATTATTTGGGGCGGAGGAAGTCCTGGGCATGTTCAAGACCTAAATAATTATGGAGTTTGGAAACCGAAAGATGGAGATTCGTACGCAAATTTATACAGTCACGATCCAAATGCTAATTTATGGATGGTTGGAAATGGCTGTGCTCCGGTAATTTCTGACACTACTACGAGTGTGCAATGGATTGTAGATTTGATTAATTCAAATGCACAACATGCATTAAATGGTGACTGGCCATCAAATAAATTTTATAATTTAACACTAATGATTAATGTTAGAGATTTTGATCAACCTGGATTTTTGACAAAAGTACAAACAGTATTAAATGCGATCGACGCGCAAGTTGATGCAGGTGCTATGGAATGGGCATTTATTTCTGAAAAACTTTCAGCTTTCGAAACTTGGTCACAACAATCAAATGTTTCATACTCTCAATGGTCATGTGAAGAAGCAACTACTGGAAATCAGGAGCTTGAAGCAGATAATTTCCATTTATATCCAAATCCCGGCAATCATGAAATTAATCTTTTAGCAATAAATAAAAATGTTTCATTCCAATTAATAAATTCTCAAGGAAAAATAATTAATTTTGGTGAATTAAAACAAAATTCAAAGGCAGTTATTTCATTAGAAAATTTAGAGGCAGGAGTTTATTTTGTTAAAATTGATACAAGAACGATCAAGATAATTAAGGAATGAATCATACAAAATTAAGTGTTAACATCAATAAAATAGCAACACTTCGAAATTCAAGAGGCGGAGACAACCCAAACGTCACACAAGTTGCTATTGATTGCGAACGTTTTGGTGCAAATGGAATCACCGTTCATCCGCGACCAGACGAAAGACACATAACAGGCAAAGATGTTTACGACTTAAAAAAAATTGTTACCACAGAATTTAACATTGAGGGTTATCCTGATGAGCGTTATTTGAAAATAATTGAGGAAATAAAACCTACTCAGGCAACTTTGGTTCCAGATCCACCTCATGTTTTGACATCCAACGCTGGTTGGGAAACAAAAAAGAACTTTGATTTATTAGTGGAACTTTTAGCTGAAATTAAAAGAATAGGGGTAAGGTCATCCATTTTTGTGGATACAAATCTTGAAAACATTGAGTTTGCTAAAAAAGCTGGTGCGGATAGAATTGAATTTTACACTGGTCCTTATGCTGAAAATTACAGCTTAAACCCAGAAAATGCTATTAAAGACTATGTCACAGCTGCAAATTATGCAAAAGAAATTGGTTTAGGTATCAACGCTGGACATGATTTGAGTCTTGAAAACTTAAAATTCTTCAAACAAAACATTCCGTTTCTGGATGAGGTTTCAATAGGGCATGCAATTATTTCAGATGCACTCTATTTGGGATTAGAAAATACAATTCAACGTTATTTATTTTTGTTAAAAGATTGACACGAAAGTAAAAATTAAGTAACTTTGTGGTATGAAATTTAAATTTATATTATTAACGATCATTGTATTCATTTACAGCAGTTTGCAACAAGTATATGCACAAGGTTGTTCTCAGTGTAAATTACTTGCAGAACAAGGTTCCGAAATGGATGAATCTTCTTTTGGAACAAATATCAATTCAGGAATTTTATATTTAATGATAATTCCTTACCTTTTGATTTTATTTCTTTTCAGAAAAAAAATTGTTGCTGTTTTAAAGATGGTTTTCGTTAAAAAGTAAAATACTTATCCTAAATTACCTTCGTATTTTGATCAAAAGGAATAAATTCAAACACTTTCATTAATTTTGCAGTCCTATGGAAGAAAGTAAAAACATGTCCTTTTTAGATCACTTAGAAGAACTTAGATGGCGCTTGGTGAGAATTGCAATCTCAATTTTGGTGGTTTCAATCGCTTTGTGGTGGTTTCAAGAATGGATCATGAACAACATTTTTCTTTCAATGAAAAACCCAAAATTCGTTACGTTCAGGCTAATGTGCGAATATTTTGACATTTGTATCGAAGAAATTCCAGTTAAAATGCAAAGTACAACTATGTCAGGACAATTTTCTTACGCACTGATGATGAGTATTATCGGTGGAATCGTTATTTCATTTCCTTTTATTTTTTATCAAATTTGGTCTTTTGTAAAACCAGGACTGAAGCAAAATGAAAAGTCAGTTGTCAAAGGAATTGTTTTTTACGTGAGTATCCTATTTTTCTTAGGAATTTCATTTGGATATTTTATTGTTGCTCCACTTTGCGTGCAGTTTTTTGGTTCTTATCAAATTTCAAAAGATGTTGAGAATATTTTCACAATAAGTTCCTACATGAGTACAATTATTTCAACCGTTTTTTATACAGGTTTGTTATTCTTGTTGCCTGTTGTAGCCTATTTATTTGCCAAACTAGGAATTATTACTCCAAGTTTTTTAAGAAAATATAGAAAACATGCAATTGTTGGAGTCTTAATTTTAGCCGCCGTTATAACACCCCCAGATTTAATAAGTCAAATCATTGTTGCAATTCCAATCGTTTTACTTTACGAAATTAGTATTTTCGTTGTTGTTGGTGTAGAGAAAAATAGAAATAAACTAAATGTAGTATAATGAAGTTTTTATGCCTCATTTTATTATTCATTATGTTTGGAACAACTACATTTGCCCAACAAACAAAGGTTTATGGTAGAGTTACAGATTCAAAAACCGGCGAGATTTTACCTTTCGTTAAAATAAAATTTTACGACTCAAAAATTGGAACAATCTCGGATTCCCTAGGAAATTATGTCCTTGAATCTTATTATGCAACAGATAGCATCCAAATATATTTTGCTGGTTATGCAAAAAAAATCATTAAAGTAAAAAAAGACGTTGCACAAGAAATAAATATCAAACTTGAATCTGTTACCGTTGAAATAGACGAAGTTGTTGCAAGAGCTCCTGATGAATTGCCTTCAACCCGACTACACAAACGTGTTATCAAACACAAAGACATCAACAACAAAGAGAAATTGGATGCCTTTGAATATGAATTGTACAATAAAATTCAGTTCGATATTAACAATATTGGCGATAAATTTGGAAATAATCCACTGGTAAAACGATTGGACATGGTAATGAAATACCTAGATTCAACCGATAATGGGAAAAGTTACTTGCCTTTTTTACTAAGTGAATCCATTTCAAATTTCTATTTTAAAAACAATCCAAAAAAGAAAAGAGAAGTTATTTCTGCCTCCAAAATTTCTGGTGTAGACAATTTTCAAATCAATCAGATCTTAGGAGATATGTATTTGGACATGAACATCTACGAAAATAACCTTGTTTTATTCGAACGTTCATTTATTAGTCCAGTATCAAATTTCGCAAGGAATTTTTATCGTTTTTATTTAGAAGATTCCACTTTCATAGGCAAACAATGGTGTTATAAGTTGAGATTTGTTCCAAAACGAACAGGTGATTTAACGCTTGAAGGAGAAATGTGGATTCATGATACAACTTACGCGGTGAAACAAGTGAGTGCAAAAATTTCTCCGGGAGCAAACATTAATTATGTGCAAGATTTATACTTTGAACAAGAATTTAATCAAGTTGAAAAAGAAGTTTGGATGTTGACAAAGGAAAAATTAATTATTGACCTAAAATTGACAAAAAAGTCTCAGGTTTATGGTTTTTTTGCCCGAAAAACGTCAACAAGAAAAGATTATGTCATCAACAAAAAACGAGAAGATGAATTTTACAAAGCAAACTCCACTGTTGAATATTTGGATAGCGCGCAAATTCGAGATGATAATTATTGGATAAAACACCGACATGTTCCACTTTCAAGTCAGGAATCTGGAATAGAAAACATGATTGATTCGCTTGAAAACACAAGCATGTTCAAGTCTCTTAAAAGTCTTTCCTATTTGGCAACTACTGGATATGTGCCAATCGGAAAACTAGAAATCGGAAATGCATTTACCCTAATTGGATTCAATCAAATTGAAAAATTCAGGTTGGGTTTAGCTTTGCGAACATCAAACAAATTTTCACGGAGAATTGAACTTGGCGGCAAAGTTTTTTATGGTTTTGCCGACCAACAGTTCAAATATGGTTTCAAAGTAAGGTGGAATGTAACGCAAAAAAAACGTGGACTTCTAACAGCCTATTACAACCATGATTTTGAACAAATTGGTCTATCACCTTCAGCAAGTGCGACTGGTTCTTCCTTCAATTCTTTCTTAGTAAATGGCCCTTTGGACAAGTTAACATTTATTTCTAAGGTTGGAATTAATTTTGAAAAAGACATTAAAAAAGACTTAATCACCTTTGCTGGATTTGAATGGAAAGAATACGTTCCCATTGGCTTGGCAGTATTTCAACGTTACGATGCCGATAGCAATGTAATTGATTTATCAAAAGTTCAAAGTGCGGAAATCACTGCGAGAATTCTTTGGACTAAAGACGAAGAATTTATTTCAGGTGCATTTGATCGTACTCCATTACGTTCTAAATATCCAGTCTTTTCGCTTCAAGGAATTTTCGGAGTAAAAGGCGTATTGGGAAGCGATTTTTCTTATCAAAAATTAGAATTTTCAATGACTCACAATCGAAATGTTGGTGTTTGGGGCTACTTAAAATATGGATTTAATGCAGGTTATGTTTTTGGTACTGTTGCTTATCCTTTCTTGAAGGTTCATGAAGGAAATCAGTCATATTGGTTACTTACTAGTGCCTTCAATAAATTAAATTATTTCGAATTTGTTTCAGATAAATACATTGGTGGTTTTATCGAACACCACTGGGAAGGCTTATTTTTTGATCGTTTGCCTTTGATAAAAAAATTAAAATGGAGATTAGTAAGCTCAGGTCGAATGGCTTACGGGATGTTGAGCGATCGCCACGGTGAAGAAATGATCATTCCAAATTTCATCAGACGTTTTGGAAATGTTCCTTATTTGGAAACTTCCGTCGGAATTGAAAACATGTTCAAATTTTTTAGAGTAGATCTTGTTTGGAGAATGACTCATTTGGATCCTCTTTTGCCAAAAGACGAGAAAATTACACCCTTGGGTGTACGTGCAAGATGGTCATTTACCTTTTAATTATCTCATTTTATGAAACTTCATACCCACGAAATAAAAAAAACTTACAAAGGCAGACCAGTTGTGAAGGGAGTTTCTGTAGAAGTAAATCAAGGTGAAATAATTGGATTATTGGGACCAAATGGAGCAGGAAAAACAACTTCATTTTACATGATTGTGGGCTTAGTTCGACCTGATGAAGGTTCTGTTTTTTTGGATGATTTAGATATCACCAATTATCCCATGTATAAACGTGCACAACTTGGATTGGGATATTTACCCCAAGAAGTTTCCGTTTTCAGAAAATTAAGCGTGGAAGACAATATCCTCGCAATTCTAGAAATGACTGACTTGAAAAAGCCTGAAAGAAAAGAAAGGTTAGAGCAATTGTTAGAGGAATTTAGTTTGACGCATGTTAGAAAAAATCTTGGAAACCGTTTATCCGGTGGAGAAAAAAGAAGAACTGAAATTGCACGTGCATTGGCAACAAACCCGAAATTTGTTTTGTTAGATGAACCTTTTGCTGGCGTTGATCCAATTGCTGTGGAAGACATCCAAAGTATTGTTTCCGACCTTAAGAAAAAGAATATTGGTATCTTAATTACCGATCACAATGTTCAAGAAACGCTTTCAATCACCGATAGAGCTTATTTATTATTTGAAGGGGCTATTTTAAAATCTGGGACGGCAGAAGATTTAGCCAACGATGAGCAAGTAAGGAAGGTTTACCTTGGACAAAATTTCGAACTTCGTAAAAAAGGAGTTTAAGGAAACCTTACTTGATAAAGTAATATCATCAAAATCGTAAACACTCTGAATCAGAACAAATTTTGAACAAAAGTGAATTTTTTGGAAATTATTAAAAGATCATAACAATAACAGTTCCCAAAAAATATTTACCTTTGTTACAACAAATAAATAGAAAACAATGGCTGAATTTTTTTACCAAGATCCGTACACAATTTTAAAAGACGACACAAATTACCGCAAAATTTCATCAGATTTTGTGAAAATTGAGAAATTTGGAGAAAGAGAGATTTTAACAATCGACCCAAAAGCATTGGAAGTAATTGCACAAGAAGCTTTAAGTGATGTGTCTTTTTATTTGAGAACTTCTCACTTGGAAAAATTAAAAGCAATTTTAGACGACCCAGAAGCAACTGACAATGATCGATTTGTAGCCTATAATTTGTTACAAAACGCTGTAATCGCCGCTGAAGGACAATTACCTTCTTGCCAAGATACTGGAACTGCAATTGTGATAGCGAAAAAAGGTGAAAATGTTTACACTGGAGTGGAAGACGGAGAATATTTATCAAAAGGAATCTTTAACACCTACCAAGAACGAAATTTAAGATATTCGCAAATGGTTCCTCTTTCCATGTTTGAAGAGAAAAATTCAGGAACAAATTTGCCTGCTCAAATTGATATTTATGCAAAAAAAGGAAGTTCTTATGAGTTCTTGTTTTTAGCAAAAGGTGGAGGTTCTGCCAATAAATCATTTTTATATCAAAAAACGAAATCTTTATTGAACGAAAAATCGTTAGAAGAATTTATTAAAGATAAAATCAAAGATTTAGGAACTGCTGCTTGTCCACCTTACCACTTGGCTTTGGTGATTGGAGGGACTTCTGCCGAAGCAAATTTATCCGCGGTGAAAAAAGCATCAGCAGGTTATTTTGATAATTTACCAACGGAAGGAAATATGAATGGTCAAGCATTCCGTGATTTGGAATGGGAACAACGCGTTCATAAAATTTGTCAAGAAAGTTTAATAGGAGCACAATTTGGTGGAAAATATTTCACGCATGATGTGAGAGTAATTCGTTTGCCTCGTCATGCTGCCTCTTGTCCAGTTGGATTAGGCGTTTCTTGCTCAGCAGATAGAAATATCAAAGCAAAAATCACAAAAGAAGGTTTGTTTTTAGAAGATTTAGAAAAAAATCCAAGAAGATTATTACCTGAAGTTCCACCACATTTAATCCCTGCGGTTGAAATTGATTTGGATAAACCAATGGCTGAAATCTTAGCTGAATTATCTAAATATCCAATTAAAACGCGTTTAAAATTAAACGGAACTTTGATCGTTGCACGTGACGTGGCTCATGCTAAATTAAAGGAAATGATTGATGCGGGTGAACAAATGCCAGAATACTTCAAAAATCATCCAGTTTATTACGCTGGTCCCGCAAAAACTCCTGAAGGAATGCCATCTGGAAGTTTTGGTCCAACAACTGCCGGGCGAATGGATTCTTATGTAGATTTGTTTCAAAGTATTGGTGGAAGTATGATTATGCTTGCGAAAGGAAATCGTTCCAAGGAAGTTACAAATGCTTGTAAAAAACATGGTGGTTTTTATTTGGGTTCAATCGGTGGTCCTGCGGCAATTTTGGCCAAAGAAAACATCACCGCTGTAGAAGTGGTAGCCTTTGAAGAACTAGGAATGGAAGCTGTTAGAAAAATTACAATTAAAGATTTTCCTGCATTTATCATTACAGACGATAAAGGAAATGATTTTTTTGAGAATTTGTAATTTGTCTTTGGTACAACTTTTGTAAATCAACTTAGAAAACAACAGATCATGAAAAATAGTATTACAATTTTAGCTTTTATTTTGGTTTCGAAAGTGACTTTTGCATCCGAATTATTCGTAAAAATAAACTCGCAAAATTCATTTTATGCGATGGTTGGTTTGCAAACGCAAAACAATAATACAAATGTTTTTCGCTTTTTTGATTTACAACAAGGATTAGTAACACTTTCGGTTTATCAAAATAGTTCAAATACAACTTTTTACTCTGGTACAATTAATTTGGATTATAACCAACGTGTAATTTGTGAAATTGATAATAATGGAAATTTAAGTGTTATTGCTCGTCAAACAGTAAATTATCTCAATTGGTACACTGAATCTAATTCAAATTCAACAAATTGGAACAATAATAATTGGAACAATAATGGAGGAAACAATGGCAATTGGAACAATTCTAATGATAATGGTTACCAAGCTTTTGTAAAAATGATTGAAGACGATTCATTTGACTCAGGAAGATTACAAAAGGCAAAATCGTATATTTCCAAAACAAGTTTATCCGCAGGTCAAATTGCTGAAATCTGTACTAAATTTTCTTTCGACTCAGGGAAGGTGGAATGGGCAAAATACGCTTATCAATATTGCCACGACAAACAAAATTATTTCTTATTAAAACCAAGTTTCACTTTTTCCTCTTCGTATTCTGAGGTAGAAAAATTTATAGAAGGAAAATAATCTTATTGTTTTTGTCATATTTTTTGAATAGATTTGATTCATATTAATCTAAAAACTATGAAATATTTTACCTTATTATTTTCTTTTTTCCTCATTGGGAGTACTTTTTCTCAAACATGGAGTGAAAATGTGGCTTCAATTGTTTATTCAAAATGTGCAAATTGTCATCACACGGGTGGAATCGCTCCGTTTTCTTTGATGTCTTATTCGGAAGCTAGTGCAATGGCTGGTCCGATTCATGACGCAATTTTTCAGGGAAATATGCCTCCTTATCCTCCAGATCATGAATATCAAGAATATGCTCATGCTCGCTTATTAAGTGATGTTGAAAAAACCACCATCTTAGATTGGACTCTTAATGGAACTTTGGAAGGAAATCCTGCAAATACGCCTCCGCCACCAGTTTTTAACATTGGTTCCATGTTAGGAGACGGGGATTTAGAAATCAGAATGCCAAATTATTATAGTAAAGCAAATGCAAATCAAGACGATTACATCTGCATCTCAATTCCTACAAATTTAACACAAGATAGAAAAATAAAAGCATTAGAAATTGTTCCCGGAAACAGGGCTATTGTTCATCATTGCTTGGTGTATTCAGATGAAACCGGGAACTACATAACAGATACTATTGGGGGAGATTGCGGTGGCCCTTCAAATGGAAAGTTATTGATGGGTTATACTCCGGGAGCTTCTCCATTAATTTTTCCTTCTGGGGAAGATTTCAAATTGGGAATGACTTTAGCGGCAGGAAGTAATATCGTATTGGCACTTCATTATCCAAATGGAAGTCTTGGAATGTTGGATAGTACGAAAGTTATTTTTCACTTTTATCCAAGTAACGAAACAGGAATCAGAGAAGTTACCGCAGGAGCTGTTTTAGAAAATTGGAACATTGCACTTCCTCCAAATCAAGTCACGACACTCACAACTCGTTATCCACCAACGGGAGGTTTACCACTGAATTTTTCAATATTAAGTGTTTTTCCGCACATGCATCAAGTTGGTACGGAAATAAAAGCCTATGGTGTTACTGCTGTAAATGATACATTTCCTTTGATTCATATTCCAGAATGGGATTTCCATTGGCAAGACTTTTATTTCTTTAAAAATATCGTAAAAGCTCCTGTTGGCTCAAAATTAGAGGCCTATGCAGTTTATAATAACACTACTACTAACCACCATAATCCAAACAATCCTCCAGAATTTGTTTTCGCGGGAGAGGGTACAAGCGACGAAATGTTTTTGGTCTATTTTCATTATATGTTATACATGGCTGGAGATGAAAATTATGATATTGAAAGTTTAATGAGTTTATCTGTTGAGGAAATGCTCACTAAAACGCAAAATGATTTTTTAGTTTTTCCTAATCCTTTTGATGATAAGCTGGAAATTCGCTTTAAAGAAACGATTTCAACACAGCAAGTTAAAATTTCTATATACGATTTACAAGGAAAATTAATCAGAGAACTAAATCCAAATCCTTCTCAAAATTCAATTTTTTGGGATGGAGAAAATGAAAGCGGTAAACATGTAAACCCTGGAACCTATTTAATTTCTGTAAATAACAATGGTTATTATTCTCATCAAACGATAATAAAAAAATAAATGACAAAAATAACTGGCTTAGGCGGTGTTTTCATAAAATTCAATGACCCGAAAGCAATGAATTTGTGGTATAAAGAAGTTTTGGAGATGAACGTAAACGATTACGGAGTACTTTTTGCTTTTAATGACAATTCCGGTCAAAAAGGATTTATGCAATTAGGAACTTTTGAAGCAAATTCAACTTATTTTGGAAATGAAAAACAACAAGTGATGTTGAATTTCCGCGTGAGTGAAATTGAAACTTTTGTCAAGGAATTGAAATCTAAAAATGTGAAAATATTGGACGAATTGGAAAGCTACGAATATGGAAAATTTATTCATATCGAAGATCCTGAAGGAAATCGTATTGAATTATGGGAACCTATTGATGAGGTTTTTGAAAAAACAGAAAATTTTCAGGCAATGACTTGAATGTCAATGAATACTAAAACATGAAATTACTTTCTTCTATTCTAATTTTTTTACTCGTTAAAAATTTCATTGTTGCGCAGGGTGACAAGGTGTATGCTTCGAAAAATAATCGTTATCAATTCTATTCAGACTTTGTGAAAAAATACAATTCTGAGTCCATCCAAGAAATTTGGAAAGCTGATAAAGATAAAATTTTTGATGATTACGTCGATGAGCACAACGAAAAGGAACTAGTAATTTCTTGGAGTACCATCATACACGAATTGTTGCATTCTTACAATGAAAGCACCTCAAAGGGACATGTTTATTTTATTGAAAAAGGAACAAAAATCGAAGTGCCTTTTACAGAAGTCTATAATTCCAAAGAATTAAATAAAATTGTTCGCAAAGGTTTACAAGACAGTATTTTCCGATATCATCTTTACATTGGCGGAAAAAGCGAAATTTTAGGATTGGGGAAAGTCAAAGGCATCAATGATAGCAAACAAAACGAGGCCATGTCCATTCAAAAAGGAGTTTACGGTTTGTTGGAAGAATTTTCGGCCTATTATTATGGGAATTTAGCGGCCTACGAACAAAAAGCTTATTACCTTAAAACCTATGGTGAAAACAATAAAGATGCTTGGCAAGATTACAAGCACGAGGTTGAAAGTGATGCCATTGCTTACCATGAATTTCAATTGTTCATTGCTTTGTACATGCAGTTGGCGAAGAAAAAGTTCCCAAAAGTGTATGAAGGAATTCATAAAAATCAGGCATTTAAAGTTGTTTATACTTTGATGAGCGACAAATATGAATCTTTTTTAAAATTAGCGGAAAGCGAATTAAGTAAAATTGAATCAGAAGAACATAGTAATGAAATTTTGGAAAAGGTAAATTCTAGCGGCAGCGATGAAGATTTCATTGCTTTTTTAAAAGAAGCAGGATTAGAAGAAGATGACATTTACCGAGAAACAACAAAAGTTGTGAATGGAAAATCAATAAAAGTGAAAGAGATTATTCTTGAAAAAGATGAAATAGCGATGATGCGAGCTGAGTACGATAAAATTGTAAAAGAATTTAAAAAAGCGTTCGGAAATAATTCGCAAGAAGAAACTTCCTTGATGAATTTTCACGTCAATCTTGAAAAACAAAGCACTTTTCTTAAGAAACTACTCACTCCAGAATTAGAAGAGGAACTTAATAAATTAAAAATCAAAGGGGTGAATACCAAGAACTACAAGGAATTTTTGAAGTGATGAGCTATTTATAAGGAAAATGATGTTTATCTAATACACAATAAGAATTTTACGCTGATTTAGCGGAGTCGAAATCAGCGTAAAATCCCATCTTATCTCAACTCTAAATTTATCTGTCTCTTGCGTAAATCAATTGCCATCACTCGAACTTCTACTTGATCCCCAAAATTGTATTCCTTTTTAGTTTTTGAACCAATAATTCTATACTTTTCTTGATCAAAAACAAATTTATCTCCAGGGATATCCATCAATGGAATCATTCCTTCGCAACCATTTTCGTTAATTTTCACAAACATTCCAAATTCAGCTAAACCAGATACGGTGCCTTGAAAAACCATTCCAAGTTTATCTTGCATGAATAATACTTGGAAATATTTACTCGATTCGCGTTCAGCATCAGTAGCTTTACGTTCCATGCGAGAAATGTGCTTACAAATTTGATTCAATTGGTTTCCATAACGGTGATTTCTTCCTTGCAATTCTTCAAACACGATGCGGTGAACCAATAAATCTGCATAACGACGAATTGGCGAAGTGAAATGTGTATAGTATTCAAAAGCCAAACCATAATGTCCAATATTTGTAGTTTCATAACTCGCTTTCGCCATCGAACGGATCGCCATTGATTGAATCAAAGAATATTCATTTTTGTAGCGAATATCATTCAATAAAGTGTTGATTGCTTGAGAAATTTCTTCAATTTTTCCGTACTTTAAATCGTAACCGAATTTATCAATAAACATTTTGAAAACTTCAATTTTACCAACATCAGGTTTATCGTGACATCTAAAAACAAAAGGAATTTGATCTTTTTTCTTGTTTGGCTTAGCGATAAACATAGCAACCTTTTTATTTGCCAAAAGCATAAATTCTTCAATTAACTTATTGGCATCCTTTGAAATTTTTGTAACTACTCCAATCGGATTTCCTTCTTCATTTAATTGAAAACGCATTTCTTCCGACTCAATATTTAATGCTCCGTTTTTTAGGCGTTTTTTACGAAGAACCTTTGCAATTTTATCAAAAGTTAAAATTTCATTTTTAAAGTCTCCTTCTGCACCTTCAATAATTTCTTGTGCTTGCTCGTAACTGAATCGTCTATCAGAGTGAATAGCTGTTTTCCCAAACCATTCGGAATAAATTTTTCCTTCTTCATCCATTTCAAAAACAGCTGAAAAAGTATATTTATCTTCATTTGGTCGCAAAGAACATGCTAAATTAGACAATTGTTCGGGTAACATCGGCACTACGCGGTCAACCAAGTAAACAGAATTTCCTCTTTTAGAAGCTTCAATATCCATTGGACTTCCCGGTTGAACGTAATGACTCACGTCAGCAATATGCACACCAATTTCCCAATTTCCATTTTCCAATTTTTGAATAGAAAGTGCATCGTCAAAATCTTTAGCATCCGCAGGGTCAATAGTAAATGTGGTAACTTTTCTGAAATCACGACGCGTTTTTACTTCTTCCTCGTCTAATTCCATTGTTACACTTTCGGCTGCTGCAATGACTTCTTGTGGGAATTTGATTTCAATTCCTTGTCCGCATAAGATACTTAACATTTCAGTATCATTAGGACTTTTTGAATTTAAAACTTCCAACACTTCTCCATAAGGATTTTCAGCAGTTTTGGGCCAAACATTAATTTTTGCTAAAACACGATCTTTATTTTTAGCTCCATTTAATTTTTCAATGGGAATGTAAATATCGATTCCAGTGCGTTGATTATCAGGAATAAAAAATGCAAATTTAGGATGTAAATCTATGGTTCCTACGAATTGTGTTTTATCGCGATGTAGAATTTCTATGACTTTTCCTTCCATGCGATTTGCTCCCTTTTTTGTAATTGCAACGCGCACAGTATCACCATTCATTGCCTGGTTGGTGTTGTATTGAGAAATAAAAACATCTGCATTATCCGTTTCGCTTATTAAAAAAGCAGAACCTTTTTGCGTAATTTGAATTTCTCCTTCTAAATATTCATTATTTGCATTTAGTTTGAATGAGCTACTTCCTGCTTCAACTAAAAATCCATCCTTAGCCATTTCTTTTAAAATGCTAAATGCTTGTTTTCTTAATTCATTTTCTTTTAATACTAATTCTGCACAAATCTCCTTGTGAGACAAAACAGAATCTGGGTTTTTTTCAAATAAACGTCTGATTATGTGGCTAATACTTTTTGTAAATTTGCTAGGTTTTTTTGATTTTCTTTTTGACATATAATATATTGTATGAAAACTAATTCTAATAAACTGAGTGATTAAAATTAATTTCCTTTTTTGCTAAATTAATAATTTCTTATTGATTTGATGTTAGATTAAGCAAAATTAATGATTTAATAAGATTAAAATGGAGCTTTTTTTCAAATCAAATGGTGTTTTTAATAATTCGAAAACAACTAAATCTCATTAATTGCCTAATTCAATAATTTTTTTTGTAATTTTATGCCAAAATAAATAACTATGGGATGTACCTCTTGTAGCTCTGGTGGTGGAACACCTCGTGGCTGTCAAAATAACGGAACCTGTAGCTCTGGCGGATGCAACAAATTAGGCGTATTTGATTGGCTTGGAAACATGAAACTTCCAAGTGGACAAAAAGCCTACGATATAATTGAAGTTCGATTTAAAAACAGTAGAAAGGATTTTTATCGCAACGACAAAAATTTAACTCTTTACGTTGGCGATGTAGTCATCGTAGATGTTGGACCCGGATTTGATACAGGTGTTGTGTCAATTGTGGGCGAATTAGCCAGAATACAAGTCAATAAAAAAGCTCCAAATTTGAAACCTTTGGAGATTAAAAAAGTAGTGCGAATTGCTACACAAGACGATATCAATAAATGGGCGAAGTCTCGTGAATTGGAGAAAGAAGTCATGTATCAATCAAGAACCTTGGCTCTGAATTTGAACCTTGAAATGAAAATTTCAGACGTTGAATATCAAGGAGATTTAAGTAAAGCAACGTTTTATTATACTGCCGATCAACGTGTTGATTTTCGTCAGTTAATAAAAGACATGGCCGACAAGTTTAAAATTCGTGTTGAAATGCGTCAAATCGGTGCGCGTCAAGAGGCCTCTCGATTGGGTGGAATTGGTTCTTGCGGTCGTGAATTATGCTGTTCCACTTGGTTGACTGATTTTAGAACGGTTTCTACTTCCGCAGCAAGGTATCAGCAACTTTCTTTAAATCCTCAAAAACTTGCAGGACAATGTGGAAAGTTAAAATGTTGCTTAAACTATGAATTAGATATGTATTTGGATGCTATCAAAAGTTTTCCAACTGCAGACACCAAATTATTTACAGAAAAAGGAACTGCTTTTCACGTAAAAACCGATGTGTTTAAACGTAAGATGTTTTACATGTACAGTGAAACTTCTACCTTTGTAGAGTTGACACCTGAGCGAGTTGCTGAAATTCGAAAAATGAATGAGCAGAAGCAAAAACCAGCTGATTTATTGGATTACGTGGAGAAGAAAATCATTGTGGAGCCAGATTATTCGAATGTTGTTGGTCAAGATAGCTTAAATCGTTTTGACAATTCTTTCAAGAAGAAAAAGAAGAAAAAACCAGGCCAAGGTCAAAACAATAGTGGAGCTCAAGCAGGAAATCCGCAAGCGGTAAAACCAAACCCTGTAAAAGTAGCTCCAAAACCTGTATCAGCAGATGAGAAGGTGAATCCAAAACCAAATCCGAATCAAGCTCCAAAAGTAGTTGCATTAAATGAGGATGGTACACCAAAAGCGAAGAAATTCAAGAAAAGAAAACCGTTTAAAAAGAACAATCCAAATAGCAATGAGCAGAAACCTCAAGCATAATATTACTTTTTTCTTGGCACTTGTTTCGATATTTTTAGTTTCAAGTTGTACAGAATCTTCTTTTTATGAGAAAGCTTATTCTTTTGAGAACAATTCTTGGGATCAAAAGGTTAAACCGATGTTTAAGGTGGAGATAAAGGATACATCTAAATTGTATGATTTTGTATTAACATTAAGAACAACAACAGATTACGAATTCAATAATTGTTGGGTGTACTTGAATACGCAAACGCCTAAAAAAATAAAAGCGAGGGAACCATTTGAAATCAAAATCACGAAGCCTGATGGAACTTGGATTGGCACAAAATCAGGTACAATCGTGGAAAATTTACTTTTTTTCAAACGCAGAAAGTTTCCAGAAAAAGGAGTTTATTTCTTTAAGATAGAGCAAGCAGTAATTCAAGACAAATTAAACAATGTGTTGGATGTTGGTTTAAGAATTACTGAAAGTAAGAATCAAGAAAAACTATAGTTCTTTTCAAAAATTGAATAATTAGTATAAATTTAAACAGAAGCATTTTGATTTCAAAAAAATAATTAGCTTTGTAAAAACTTAAAAATAGATATGAATATTCCAGCTGAATTAAAGTACACAAAAGACCATGAATGGGTAAAAGTTGATGGTAATATTGCAACTGTAGGTATTACAGATTTTGCTCAAAGCGAATTAGGTGACATTGTTTACGTAGAAATTGAAACTGAAGGTGAAGAATTAGACCAAGAAGAAGTTTTTGGTTCTGTTGAAGCAGTAAAAACGGTTTCTGATTTATTTATGCCATTGTCTGGAAAAATCATTGAGTTTAATCAAGATTTAGAAAAAGATCCAGAAGCGGTAAACAAAGATCCTTACGGAAAAGGTTGGATGATAAAAATTGAATTATCTAATGAAGCAGAATTAGCTAGTTTACTAGATGCTTCTCAATATGAAAGTCATATTGCATAAACTTTAATGTGTGTTTGGAGTAAAATCCAAAAAATATATATTTTAAAATCCTTATCAATTTTTGGTGAGGATTTTTTATTTTTACCCTTTTTAGGGTATTCATATTCGAATTATTTAGATTAATTTTACCTTTCTCAAATTATTCGTTTTGAAAAACACATTAGCGTCATGTAAAATAGGTGAAATTCTCAAGGTAACTAATATTTTACCTTCTGAAATAAGTTCCAAATTATTGGAAATGGGATTTTATGTGGGTAAAGAAATTGAAATTATTTATAAAGCTCCATTTGGTGATCCAATTGCAATACAAGTAGGAGATTATGTGTTGTCAATGCGTAAAAATGAAGCGCAACTTATTGAAATTGAGCATTTAAATTAATTATAATGGTAAAATTTGCTCTCATTGGAAATCCAAACACAGGGAAAACTTCTGTTTTTAATCGACTTACTGGCTTAAATCAGCACGTAGGAAATTTCCCTGGAGTTACCGTCGATAAGAAGTCGGGAACCATAAGTTCAAATGGAGAATCCTTGGAAATTATTGATTTTCCCGGGACTTATAGTATTTACCCACATTCAGCTGATGAAAAAGTTGTTTATGACGTTTTTTCAAATCCGCAACATATAGATTTTCCTCAAAAAGTAATTGTTGTTGTTGATGCTTCCAATTTAGAGCGTAACTTATTACTTTTTACACAAATTTACGATCTAAAAATTCCAATCATTTTGTTAATCAACATGTCTGATTTGGCTAGAAAAAAGGGAATTCAGATCGATTTGACTCTGCTCAAAAACACCTTTCCTGGTGTTGAAATTTTGGAGACAAATGCGCGAGTAGGAATTGGGATTCAAACTTTAAAAGAATTATTATTTCAAAAAGAAGAAGTAAAGGAACAGAATGCAAGTCCAATAATTGAAAACTTTAAACTTGCTGATATTCAAGATATTGCTGAGCAAGAACGAGAAACAAACCTTCGTTATGATTTCATAAAGAATAAAGTAAACAAAATATCAAAATCTGAAAATAAACAAAAAAAACAATTAAATTGGTTTGAAAAAATGAGTATTCATCCAGTTTTTTCCTATTTTCTCTTTGCATTTATTCTTCTGCTCATTTTTCAGTTGATTTTTTCAATTGCTTCCCTACCAATGGATTTGATTGATGGCTCATTCAATGATTTTGCAAATTGGACTGCCGAAAAACTTCCAGCAGGTATTTTCAACGACCTAGTTACTGGAGGAATTATTCCAGGACTTGGTGGCGTCTTAGTATTTTTGCCACAAATCTTAATTCTTTTCTTTTGTTTAGGAATTTTAGAAGAAACAGGTTATTTAGCGAGAGCCGTTTTCATCATGGATAAACTCATGCGACCATTTGGATTAAATGGTAAAAGTGTTGTTCCTCTTATTTCTAGCTCGGCATGCGCTATCCCTGGAATCATGGCAACTCGAACAATTCCAAACTGGAAAGAAAGATTAATCACCATAATGATTGCTCCATTAATGAGTTGCAGCGCTAGAATTCCTGTGTTTACCTTATTAATTGCTTTAGTGATACCTAATAGATACCTTTTCGGCTTCATTAATTTACAAGGTTTAACACTTTTTGCGATGTATTTTTTAGGAATTGTGACAGCATTATTCATCGCTTTGGTTTTGAAACGCTTTATTAAAACTTCGGAAAAAAGTTATTTTTTACTTGAGATGCCCGATTTCAAAGCGCCTCGCTGGACAAATATTTTTCTTTCTCTATTAGAAAAGAGTAAGGTTTTTGTTTTGGAAGCTGGAAAAGTGATTTTAGCAATTTCTATTATTTTATGGGCTTTTGCGAGTTTTGGTCCTGGTGATCGCATTGCACAAGAAGTAAAAAAAATCGAAAAATCAGAATTAAATGATGACATAAAGGAACAAAAAATTGCCAGTGCAAAATTAGAATATTCTTACATTGGAATCATGGGTAAAAGCATTGAACCAATCATTGAACCAATTGGATTTGATTGGAAAATCGGAATTTCATTAATTACTTCTTTTGCCGCAAGGGAAGTATTTGTTGGTTCGATGGCGACGATTTACAGTGTTCACCAAGAAGACAATAAAGGTTTGCTCCAAACAATGAAAGCTGAAAAGAACAGCCTAGGAAAACCTGTTTATTCCTTGGCAACAGGCCTATCGTTGATGGTTTTTTATGTTTACGCGATGCAATGTATGGCGACTTTGGCAATTGTAAAACGAGAAACTAAATCTTGGAAATGGCCTTTGATTCAACTTGCTTACATGGGAGTTTTAGCTTATGTAGCTAGTTACATTGTTTATCAACTATTTTCTTAAGATGCAAAAAATTCTTGTTTCAATAATAATCCTTGCAGCCTTAATTTACTTAGGACAAAAAATATATAAGCAATTTTTTTCCAAGAAATCAAGTTGTGATGGATGTTCCTTTTCGTATTTTAAGGAAGAATAGGGTGTAAAAAAGCAGCCATTTCTGACTGCTTCCTTAGGTTTATACGTTTGTAATTTAGGTGTTTAGTAAATATTTGTGTAATTAACAGATTCTTTTTTCTTCACTACGTTGAAACCCATGCTTAAACCAACCATTCCACCTTTTTTAGTTGAAGAATAAAAAATATTCATTGGAATATTTAAGGCTCCAGATTTGAATGTTCTTCCGATTCCCATGACCCAACGCGCACTTAAACTTGTTGTACCTCGTTTGTCTAAATGTGTTTGGTACTTGTACAATGCATCAGGAATAATTGTTGGATTTGCTGGATCAACTTGTGCGTTTGCATAATTGTTGTAATCTTCTTCCGACCAATAATAATTTGCTCCTTTACCATAATGATTTTCGGTGTCGAAAAAACCTTTCGAACTTTGTTGTAGTCCGAAACTTGGGCCAAAAGCAATTTCAAAACCTGATTTTCCAAATCGAAAGCCATTCATAACCGAAACTGAAGGAATAAACATTCCTTGCTCCAAACCATTAATATTGATAATTGTTTCTATTAATGCAGAGAAATTTTCTGTTCCAATGTATTGTTTTTCAAACTGATATCCAATCATACTTAAGGAAGGAATTGCGTCTAATCCACCTTCTTCCTCACTTCTTCCAGCAAATTCAGACAAACTTCCAGTTAATAACGCATATCCAATTCGTGGACCAGAATTATTGATTCTACTTAAATTATTAGAAGTAATGGCGTCGTTTTTAAAACTCAATTGTTCTTCAACTTCCTTCTGGTTTTCAAGTCCCAACATTTCTCGTAAAGTCAATTCAATCATCCGTTGCAATTCTTCCTCTTGATTTCCAAATTCCTTGAAAGAGGTTTTAAAAATCGCTCCTTGTTTGATGTCAATAATTTTTAAACTTACGATAATCTTTTTCCCAAAACGGTCAATTCCACCGGATAAAACGTAATCTACTTTTAAAGCTTTTCCTAAATTTGTTAGGCAATTTAGACCATAACAATCTTTTTGAAAGGCAGGATTTGTATTTACAACTTCCGCAACATCAAATTCATCGTACACATTATGTGTATTTAATTTTGTTAGTTCTAAGTTTAACATTTTCGCAGCAGTTTTTGGTGTAATTGTCATCGACTGCATGGATGGAACTGCTACAACAATTGTAGGATTATTATTTCCCTGAGCTTTTGTGTTAAAAAACATTCCCAAAGCTGCTATACAAGTAATCATTTTTGTTTTCATAATTTATCTTTTTTGTTGAGACAAATGTATGAAACAATTATGCATGCATAAAAACTGAATTACACAATAGGTTTTAATAAGGTTTCATATTTCACAACTTTTGTAAAGGAATTATGATAAAGCAGATATTTATTTGTGATTATCGCAAACAGGCTTGTTTTAATTTGCATAATTCACAAAAGAACAAGTAAAAAAAATGATAATTTGCTAAATAGTCAACTCAGCTTCGATTTTATTTTTGCAAATCAAAACTGTTCTTTCCAATTGATGGAAAAATGAATTTCTTTCCTTTTCATTTACTTTACTAATCAAACTAGAATTTTCAAGCAATTTATGTAAAATTTGTTCGGATTCATTCACATACGTTTCATCTTTTGTATGCAAGTAATTCATCATATTATGCGTAATGTACAAACCTTTTTGCGTGGAAGATTCAAAACAATATGTGCTATCCGTAATAACTGTTTGATTCAAAAAAACTTCAAAATCATTACCATTTGCTGGTGGATGTGTGCCGTACATATATTTTTTCCCAATATTGACTTGGTTTTTCATATGTTTCAAAAGTTCTTGCATTTCTGAAAGTAATTTCAAAGCATAGTTGGGATCTTGAAACAAATAAGCATCAAAATAATATTGAATTTGGCGAATAAATCCGCGCATAAAATCAAAATCGTAAATTTCTTTTGAAGGAATAGAATTGTAGATTTGAAGTATTTCTTTTCCAGTTTGAAACGTTTTTTCAGAAATTTTTTCGTAGCCAAATTGAGCATTTTTGTATTCTTCTACATTTAGAAAAGATTTTGCCCAGAAATACAATTTAAAGCGCAATAAATGTGGAAAATTTAAGAACTGAAAAAGTGGTGTATCCTTTACTGTTAGAATCATTTGTGCATTCGGAAGTTTTTTAATTTCCTTTACGCCTTGAAGAATTCCTTCCAAGTATTTGTCTAAACTAAAATCGTACTCCGAAAGTGAATTGTACTGAAAAACAACTCTATTTTGTTGAATTTCCAAGAGTGAATCGAAAGAAATCCCGTAAAATGTACAAATCTTCTGAATTTCAAAAATTGTAAAAGCGGTTTCGCCACGATATCTTCGATAAACAGCATCTTGACTCAAACTCAAAACATCTGCGAGCGACCTACCTATGGTATCTTCAGAACCAAGTTTCTCTTTGATTGCTTTAATTAGATTTTCTTGAATGTCAGCCTTCACTTTTAATTTTTAAGCGAAAATACAAAAATATAAGGAAACAACAGAAAATTAACTATTGTAAGTTCAAACTCTTGAATAACAAAAAACCCAACTAACTGAAAAACAATTAATTGGGTTTTGTTTTGTGACCGCGACAGGATTCAAACCTGTAACCCTCAGAGCCGAAATCTGATGCGCTATTCAATTGCGCCACGCAGCCATTTATATTAAAGATGCGCTATTCATCCCGATAATTATCGGGAGCTCCACGCAGCCGTTTTTTAAACAAAATTTACTTTGATAAGATGATCAAAAGCCACACTTTAGTTTATTTCGTATGATTGAAATTCATATTGATAATACTCATTCATACTCTACCGCCTTCAAACTCATAGCTTGGTAGCTAATTCTGCTTATCAAAACTGTCCCAAAATTAAGTTTTATTTTGTAATAATTATAAATAAGCATCAATTTTAAAGTTTTTTTCTTGAAAATTAATCGTTTTAGAAAAAAAATCATTTACTTTGTATCAAATAAATACTTGAATTATGATTTTAGCAAGCTCAACAGAAGTTTTTTACGGTTTAGATGACATGTTCCAAACGATATTTTTGTTTTTTGATTGGGTTCAAAATAAAGCAAATTATACATTCTTATTGTTAGGTTTTGTTGGGTTTTTTATGTGGTTTAATTTCCAAAGAAAATTCAATGAAAAAGCAAAAAATGATCCAAATCAAATCAAATAATTTTTGATCAAAAATAATCAAAAGCTTGCTTGTAATGAGCAGGCTTTTTTTATTTAATGTAATTACTTTATAAATTAAAATGGCAACAAAAACAGTCATTATTACTGCTGGTGGTATCGGGAATCGCATGCAAAGTGCCTTACCAAAACAATTTATTTTGGTTCATGGAAAAAGTATTTTAGAACATACCATCAATTCGTTTTATGACTACGATAATTCAATTCAAATTATTCTTACTCTGCCAGAACAATGGATTGTTTACTGGGAAGAATATTGTAAAACAAGTAATGTGCTGATTCAACATGAAATTATTTCTGGAGGAAAAGAACGTTACCATTCGATTCAAAATGCGCTTGCTGTTGCAAAAGGGGAATTAATTGCCATTCATGATGGGGTTCGCCCTCTAGTAAGTCAACAAACTTTAATAAATGCATTTAATTTAGCTCAAAAAAAGGGAAATGCCGTTCCAATTTTTCCGCTTAAGGAATCCATTCGTTTTGTTGACTCAAAAGGATCAAAGGCTTTAAACAGAAGTTTTTACTATGCCGTACAAACTCCGCAGGTCTTTCAAAAAGATATTATTGTACAAGCATACAAAAATTCATTTCACGAAGCAATCACAGACGATTCTTCCTTGGTAGAAGAATTCGGTGAAACAATTAATACCTTTATCGGTAACGAAGAAAACATTAAAATTACAACTCCTTTTGATCTAAAAATTGCAGAATATTATTTGTAATGAGCATTCTGTCAAAATTTTTTGCGTAATTTTACTTTATGTCGGAAGAAAGGCAAATTTTCACGCTAAAGCAAGTAACCAATTCTATTCAAAAGGTTATCAATGAGCGCTACCCAAAAGTTTATTGGATCCAAACAGAAATTCATAAATTAAATTACACCTCGAAAGGACATTGTTACCCTGAATTAGTACACAAAGAAAATGGTCAAGTTTTGGCAGAAATGCGAGGAACCATTTGGGCTACCAATTTTGAGAAAATAAATAAAAATTTTGCCCAAGTTGTTAAGGAACCCATACGTGATGGTATGTCCTTACTTCTATGTGTAAAAATTGTTTTTCACTCCATCTTTGGAATTTCCTTGGAAATAATTGACATTGACCCGACATATTCACTTGGGGAATTGCAAAAAGAACGGGATGAAACGCTTAAAAAATTAACCGCGGAAGGAGTTTTAAACAACAATCAAAAATTACCTTTTCCATTATTGCCGAAAAGAATTGCAATCATATCACAAGATGGAATTAAAGGCTTACAAGATTTTTATACCATAATTAATAAAAATCCTTGGAACTATTCGTGGTTTTTCATGCTTTTTTCAGCTCAATTGAATGGTGATTTGGCAATAAATTCAATTGTTCAACAATTGGAAAGAATTGAAAAGGTCAAAATTCATTTTGATGCCGTTTTAATAATCCGTGGAGGTGGTGGAGAAATAGGACTTTCTTGTTACAATAACTATCAATTAGCTCGTAAAATCGCAACTTTTCCATTACCAATTATGACAGGGATTGGTCACTCAACAAACATAACTGTTTCAGAATTAGTTGCTTACAGAAACGCCATTACTCCAACTGAATTAGCAGATTTTTTAATTCAGGCATTTCATGAATTTAGTGTTCCCATACAAAATGCTATAAAAACCATTAAAAAACAAAGTCTAAATCTCCTCGCAAACTGGAAAAACGAATTAAAAAATGAAATCAAGTTTTTAAATGGAGCGAGCAATTTATTTTTAATTGAGGCTAAAAACTCTTTGAAAAATGAAATGAATGAAATAAAATTGAGCAGTAAAAATGCACTTCAAAGTGAAACCTTACGCTTCAATAGAATTTCATTTCAAGTCAATGAAAAAATAAAAATTCGTTTAAATGAATCACGTTATTTACTGAAAGATTTGCGATTAAATTTAAAAAATGCGAGCAAAAGCAATCTTCAAGTTCAGAAATTAAAATTAGACTCAAATCAACAAAAAATTCATCCATTTATTGAAAGAAGAATTAAACTCGAAAATAGCAAAATCGGACTTTTGGAAAATACCATTCGACTTGTTGACCCAATTAATGTTTTAAAACGTGGATATTCCATTGCCTTAAAAAATGGGAAAACAATATCGGTTTCAAATCCAATTTTTGAAGGAGATTTGATCGAAATAAAAACAAATGAATTTGAGTTTGAAAGTGAAATTAAAAAAATTAAATAGCAAAAAATCTTATGACAAAGACTAGTGAAAATTACCAAGCTTCATTTGAAGAATTACAGCAAATTGTGGAAGAAATTGAGACAGGAGAAATTAGTGTGGACGAACTTTCAATTAAGGTGAAACGAGCAGCAATTTTACTAAAAATTTGTAAAGAAAAATTAAGCTCCACGGAGGAAGATGTCAATCAAATATTAAAAGAGTTGGATGAAGAATAATTTTTTTCCTTATCTTCGGAGCAGAAATAAAGCAAAAATTAATTAATTATTGCGATATAAATACAAAATATGCTTGAAAGAGAAACAATTAAGAAAATTAAGGAAAAAATTCAAAACAATAAAATTGTACTTGTTTTAGGAAGTCAGGAAAACTTAAATGAACAAGAATTTATCCAAGAAATGGGTTTGAATGAAAATTACAAATTAATGGATATTTCAAATAAAAAAACCAAAAAAATTGTTCAGGCACAGGATCCGCAAGAGTTCCAACAACTTTTTGAAAATAATCCATTTGTAATCATCAAAGAGGCCCAATTATTATCTAATTTTCAGGACATCATTGAAAGTGTTTTGTTTAGCGAACTAGCGGTTAATTTATTGTGTTTATGCTCATTTGACCCTGTTATTGATGAACTTCTGATGGAAGCACTTCTTAGTCAGGATTTGGTAATCAAAGCTACTAGTCCAAGTTTCAAAGAAATTGCCAAACATTATGGTTTAATTCAAATTGAAAAAAATCTAGAACAGCGATTGATTTTCGGAAATCAAGAAAAGGTATTTGGAGAAAAAGAAGATGCGATTGCCTTTTTGGAAGAATCAGCTACACAAATTTTAAAAAGCACCTTAAATTCTAAGGAACGAATTAATAAAATTGAAAATTTACGTCGTTTGTTGCAAAATATCGCTTTATCAATAGGAAATCACATTTCTTTTAATGAATTAGGAATAAAGTCAGACTTAGACAACGAAACGGTTGAAAGGTATGTTAACTTGCTTGTTAAATCACAAATTTTAATCAAAATTCCCGCATTTTCAACTGATTTAAAATATGAATTAAAAAAAACACATTGTTTATATTTTACTGATAATGGCATTAGAAATGCGTTTATTAAGAATTTCAATGATTTGGAAGTAAGAAGTGATGCTGATAATTTGTGGAAAAACTGGTTTATTGCCGAAAAACTTAAGAAACAAAAATCATTAGATGAAAATCATAATCTGTATTTTTGGATTACACATACCAAACAAAAAGTCGATTTAATTGAAATTAATGGAGATAAGAAAATTGCTTATCAAATGAAATGGAACAAAAAAGAAAAAAATAAATTCCCAAAAAGTTTTATTAATTCCTATCCTGATGCGAGGTTAAATGAAGTAAATCGTTCAACTTATTGGAGTTTTTTATCCAAAGATTAAAAAAAATGGAGAATAAATTTGTAAATCCTAATTCTTTTCTTAATTTTCATCTCGAAAAACACCTCAAATAAAACACTATGGCAACTATTTTTGAAACAAGACTTATTGGAAACATTGGAAAAGATGCAACGATTAAAAATATGGAAAGAGGCGTTTATGCGATAAATTTCCCTGTTGCGCACAACAAAAATTGGAAAGACAAACGAAATGGTGAAGCGAAAACGCGCACAACATGGGTAAATTGTACTATTTGGAAAAAAGAGGGCGCCAATCTTAGAATTTTGGATTTTTTAAAAAAAGGTGCTTTGGTTGAATTAACAGGTACTCCTTTTGCGAAAGCATTTACACAAGAAGACGGGTTTATTCGCACAGAAATTCGCCTAAATGTTTCAAAAACAAACATTTTACGCCCTGCAAAATTTGATGAAAATGCACCTGAAGGACTAGTTGACACAGATGAAATTTCAGATTGCATTGAAAATTCAATCGAAGATTTTACGCTTGACGAAGAAGATTTTTAAAAAAAATGAAAAAAATTCTTATAAATTGTTTTTGAATTAAAATTCTTTACTTATATTTGCACTCGCATTTGAAAAAATGTCAGCTGAATTCCTTCTTAGCTCAGCTGGTTAGAGCATCTGACTGTTAATCAGAGGGTCGCTGGTTCGAGTCCAGCAGAGGGAGCTTGATTATGAAAGCCTTACAGAAATGTGAGGCTTTTTTGTTTTTATAGAGTGGTGTTTTAGAGTGGTGTTTTTTAAATTAGGTTTTGATTTATTAAAGGTGTTTTATCGGGCAATTCACTTTATTAGAAACAAAAAAGCCCTATCAAATATAATTGATAGAGCCCTTATTTTTTCTGCTGTTGTTTTCATTTAACTTGCCTTTTCTTTAAATAATCTAAATCCTTTTTCCCTAACAGACCTTGCTACCTCTGGTTTAACAATGTAGTTCTTATTTATTACACTTAGAGTCTTTTGATAGCCAAGTGATTCAACCATTCCAGTTTGGGTCTGAATCTTAGTTAAAAAAGTTTTTCTAAGGTGTTTTAATGCAATTTTACTTGTAATTCCAGCCTTATCTCTAAAAAACTTAAACGAGTGAGTTAATTGCTTATTCATTGATTCTCTTGAGATATTTTCATCTGGACCTATCAAATATCTATCTTCACCCAAATGGTTCTTATAATCAAGTCTTATCAATAGATTTTCCAATTCTGGTGTGATTGGTATACAGATGTATTTTACTGGTTTTGACTTATCATAGTTATGTGCTTTTTCAAACTTCAAATCAATTCCTCTCACATAATCTAGTTCACCATTTTCATCTAACACAATATCACTGTATTTTATTATTATTGATTCAAGATTACGCATTCCTGTATAAGCAATGATTTCGAAGGCATCTTTTAAATAAGGTTTGTACATTTTTTTCTTAACCCCATTTGGGTAGGTGTGCACTGAGTTTACCTCATCAATACAATTTAATATCTTATCAAAATCATTATCCTCAACATTCAAAGGGTTAGGTTGTACATTTTTAAGCTTCGCAAATTGGACTGGATTAATTAATTCATAACCTCTATTTTCAATCAAAAATTTATAAAAACTCTTATAAGTTCCAAGGTTATGATTATAAGTTGCCATACTTTTACTTTTTTTGTATAAACTTTCAAAATAATCACCAATTAGCTTTTTATCAATCTGATAGATAGTTAGTTTTTCAGTGTTAACCCCTTTATTATCAAGGTAAATTCTAAATTTATCTAAATAACCAATCGTATCTTTGATGTATTCTTTAGTTCTAGGACGTTGCTCAAAAAATGGAACATCAACGTTTTCAAGGTAATCACCATACATGGCAATACAATCTAAAAATCTTTCATGATTAATCTTAGTAGTTGATGAGGTTGTTTTGTGCGGTTTTTCCAAAATCAATGAATTAGCAAGTTCATGTTTAAAATCCAGCAATTCTTTGATAGCATCATCATATTCTAAGGCTTTTAAATCTTTGGTTCTACGTCCATCTTTGGTATGTATTATAGCCTTGTATTTCTGTTTTTCAAGCGGATGAGTACAGCCCTTGTATTCATCTTGATTGATTTCGATTTGTTTACTACAACCTTTACAAACGATGTGCAAACCTTTAAATTTTTTAAATTTTAATATTTTCATTTTTCTATATATAAATGCGAGTGTAACAATTTTTTTTATTTTTTCAACCTTCTAGATGTTATTTCACCTTTTGGGATATAATTTGATTTTTCACTACGAGTCTCATTTGTAAACCCCAGTAGCACAAATAATTCATCTTTTTTATAAGCTTGATAATAATCTAACCAAGCGTTTCCATATTTGGACTTTAAGCCTAAAATGAGTGGTCTATCATAACTTAATTCAAAATCATTACTGTAAACAAATTCACCAGATGAATCTTTGTAAATTGTGAGATAGTTTTTTTTGCACCATGCCCTAATACTCCTAATATCCAATCTATTGATTTTTACACCAATAGATTTAAGATATATACGAGTTAAACTTAAGGACATTGTTCCAGATTTAATTATTAAAAATAACTTCTTGATTCAACCACAACTCTCTCGATAAGAAGATTTATGATAGTTGGATTTATTTTATTAAGACTTTAGATTCTTCAAGATATTCAGCCAATAACTCTGAAGGTGATTTAATTCCAAAAGAATCATAATCAGAAGAATTACATCCCCTAAAACTATCAACTTCAATTAGGAGTTTTAATATGTTTATATGACTTAAACTCAGCAACTGTTCTTCTAATTCATTATAATCAATTCCCCAATTTTCATCGATTCCAAAAATCTCATTGGCATTGCTTAATACATTAATTAAAGAATAAATACATTCAAGATAATCAGTAGGAAGTATAAATCCACCTAGACCATCACAGATGTAAATAAATTCGTTTTCGTTTAATCCAACTTCATTTAAGAAGATTTTGCGATTCTTCTTTTTCAACTTCGTTTCTTTATTTTTCATTATTTAAAGGTGCTGATTTCTTTACCTCAGCGAGGATTTTGTTTAAAATTTATTCGTTCAAATAAGGCAATAGAATTCTAGGCTTAGTTAAAAGCATTTTTAAAAAATCTATGAACTTTTTTTGATTTGTCGCTTTCTTGAATAAGAAAGTCTTTTGAATTTATTCTTCCTATCTCCCTAGGTTTGAATATTATGATTCATTAAATGAATCTTTAAAAACGTTAGTACTCTATGTCATAATATTTTTTTGTTTTACATCCATTTTACTTGATTTATTTGTTATTTATATCATTTATTCTTTTTTTAAATCCATCTAAATGCCTATACACAGTTTCGATTCCCATATTTATTTTCTTTGAAATTTTTCTTGGTGTTATTTCACCATCTTTTTCAATATCCCAATTGTTTAGCATTTGATTAATTCTACTTCTGCTTCTTTCTAACGCACGTTTTCCGTACTCCCATCCTTGCTTTTTTTCCATATTTAAGATTATATTTTAAAATCCAATTCATCTTCAACTTCCATAACATACATGCCAATTAATAAATTTTTCAATGTTGCACGAGCTTCAACTATGTTTACATTATGTTTTTCAAATAGTTTGATTATTTTATCGTGTAATTTTCCATTTATATTGTCTTTCAAGTCTTCAAGGCAATTATACCTTTCAAAAACTTCTATTTTCAATGCTTCTTCAAAAGCTTTTCTTGTTTTTTTATTTTTTATTTTTTTCATATGTAAAGCTGTTAACCTATTCACAGCAAGGCTTTAGTTAATATTCGTTATCAATAATTAAAAAACTCTCTTATTATCAAGTCTTCTGGGATTGCTTGTACTTTGTCTATTTGTTTAAAAAAGTATGGTACTTCATTGGCTTTGCAATCATCTCTGAGACTTCTTCCCCAATCTGTATTGAAAGGTCTTTTACTATGTCCACTTTCACCACCTTGTATTACCCAATCTACCATATCCAACAAGGCTTTATTATCAAACTGTTTCATTAGATTGATTTCTTCAATTTGTGGTTCTACTGATAAAAATCTAAGTCCATTAACCTTTGCCAATTGCAATACCAATTTATCAGCAGTTTTTTGGTCAACTGGTGATGTCCCAAACATCACATTCTTTGGTGGATTTACTTTCCATTCATTAGGTATATACTTATTGATATTTGATGGTCTTTTTGTCAGCAATAAGAACATTAAGTTTGGTGAGTTAGGTATAACCTCATCAAAAAACTTATCTCTCAATTGACCCGTATTCCAAAACTCTGATTCACCCATTTTTAATGGATTGCCTTCATGGTCAACTAAAGGCATTGGCTTCTCAAAAATATCCATCATTGACCCGACAAAAACTCGATGTACTTCACCCAATAATTCAGCATTTTTCTGATAACTTTTTAGCATTTTCCATACATTTTTGATTTGCCTTCTTGGTTTATCGTTACCCCATAAGTCATGACCATATCTCTTTGATAAGGCTGTTGCATAACAATTATCACAACCAGCATGTACCTTCGTACAACCCCACCAAAGATTTGCAGTGTGGTGGGTCCATTCAATTTTGCTATTTTCCATTATTAATTTTGCTGATTTCTTTACCCCAGCTAGGATTTTAAGACCGTTGCAAGGCAAATTAGTTATTAACAACTTGATTGTAAATAACTTAAGTCTGAAAAACTTCTTATTTTCAATATTTTTTCATACTTTTGA
>JBIKSI010000239.1:0-2841 GCA_044348665.1 Crocinitomicaceae bacterium | reverse complement strand
TTTGTTGTTGACGAAAAGGGAAACCCTGTTCAAGACCTGAAATTAATGGAATCTATCTTGGAAGAACAAATAGAGGAGTACGACCCGAAAATTTGGATTCTTGCAAACGGAAACCCAAAGGCAGTTTTTAATATAACGCGCAATGGTGAAAACTTATTAAAAGATAGTGAAAACACTTATTCATCATTGTTGTTATTAGTAGACAAAGCCAATCACCTTCGCATGGTTCTGAAAGGAAATTCTGAGGGAATGGTAAGAAGAATGAAACAACACATGGCACTTTTGGACAAAGAATACGACAAAAAGGCTGCAAAACAGGAAAAGTGATTTTGGAAAAATAAATGATGAATTTTAAAATTTCTTATTTGATAATTGTTCTTGCACTTTTTGTTAATTCATGCAAAAGTGAAAAGAAAGTCAGAGTTTTGCCAATTATTGGAAATTATGATTTAAGCTACGATACCATTGATGGGAAAGAAGTTGTAGATACAATTTATCCAAAGATTCCCAACTTTAAATTCCTGAATGAAGATTCAATTTGGCTTAGCAACAAAGATTTCAAAAATAAAATATGGGTTGCGGAATTTTTCTTCGCCTCCTGCCCTACGATTTGTCCTGTGATGAATAAACAAATGAAACGATTCGCAAAGGATACACAAAAATTCTCAAAGGAATATCAAATTTTATCATTCACCATTAATTCAGAAGATGATTCTCCATCTGTTTTAAAAAATTACAAAAAAGCACATCACATAAATGCAAAAAATTGGAGTTTTTTAACTGGAGTTGCCGAAGACCAAGTGCATACCTTAGGAATTGAAAATTTTAAAACCTTTGCAGGACGAGATGAAGAATCTGAGGGAGGATATGCTCATTCTGGGGCATTTACCCTAGCAGACAAGGAAGGTTATGTTCGTGGAGTTTATGCCATCACAAATTATGATTCTTCCATCAACGAAGATGAATATCAACGACTCATTAAAGATTTCAAAAAATTATTAAAGTACGAATACAATGTCGAATAACACACACACAGAAAAACAAATTAAAAAATTCAAAACATTAATTACCATTGCTTCCATCGCAATTCCTTTAGTTGTTGTCATCTTGTTTAAAGTAAAAATTGATGGCTTGGACTTCAGTTTTTTACCGCCAATATACGCAGGCATCAATGGAGCAACAGCAATTCTTCTTGTTCTGGCATTGATTGCAATCAAATCAAAAAACAGAAAGCGACATGAGTTTTTAATGAAAACATCTTTGGTTTTATCACTCCTATTTTTATTGATGTATGTAGCCTATCACATGACCTCCGATACCACAGTTTATGGCGGAAGTGGAGCAGCAGCATACATTTATTATTTTATTTTAATTTCACACATCCTTTTGAGTGTTGCAGTGGTACCTTTGGTATTATTTTCATATTTATTTGCTTGGCAAGGAAATTTTGAAAAACACAAAAAGTGGACACGTTTTACTTGGCCGATTTGGTTTTACGTGGCTGTAACGGGAGTTGTAGTGTATTTAATGATTTCACCGTTTTACGTATAATTTTTTCTCTATGGCTCAATATTACGAACATTTTAAGGCCTTACATATCATCTTCGTTGTAAGTTGGTTTGCTGGTTTATTTTATATGGTTCGTTTATTTATTTATCATACAGAAGCAAAAGATAAAAGTCCAGAAGAATTCAAAATTTTAGGGGAGCAATTTAAAATTATGCAGAAAAAATTGTGGTGGATTATTACTACTCCTGCAATGGTTTTAACTGTAATTTTTGGAACCTTAATGTTTATTATCAATCCAGGATTAATTTACCAATCTTGGATGCAAATAAAAGTTGTATTCGTAACACTACTTATTTTTTATCATTTCATTTGTCAACATGTAATGCTAAAATATAAAGTAGATGTAATCAATTGGTCCTCCATGCAATTACGCCTTTGGAATGAATTAGCAACCATATTTTTGGTGGCCATTGTTTTTATTGTTACCCTAAAAAATGCCTTCGATTGGATTAGCGGTTTTTTATCCTTCTTTTTAGTTGCGATTCTACTAATGATTGCCGTAAAAATCTACAAAAAATTGCGAAAATCACCTACTTCAGAAATTGAAAGTAATTGATGGATGGTCAGGAACTCATAGCATTTCTGAAAGATGATGTCCTCATGATGCTACAAAAACAAGTCTATAAAGATTTTGAATTATTATCTAATCGTTTTCCAGATAATTTTTTAGAAGAAAATTACAGTTTAGATGAAATTCGGTTTATAATCAAAGATAACTTAACCTTTGTTATGGAAAAAAATGAATCTAAGACACTTCAGCTCTTTTACACGATAGACATTCCAGAAAAACAATTTTTGAGCCTTGTATCTAACGAAAATCCAATTGAAAATTTAAGCGAAGCAATATTATTGAGAGAGGCCCAAAAAGTGTATTTTAGAATGAAATATTCTAAATGACAAGTTTATTTTCAAAGTTTAGCGCTTCATATTTAAGGACATAAATTTAAGTTTAGATGTTTATAAAAAGCCCTTTTATAAAACTAACTCAAAGTTATAGAAAATAAAAATACAAAGTAAAGTGTTGTTAATGTGATATAATGACATTGGATGAAGTAAATTAGCCATAAATCACTATTTGATAGTACATTAAACGATACTATCTTTGATTTTTTGTTCTAATATATTTTAACTAAGATAGATGAATTCTTAACCCAACTTGCAGCTAAGTGCCGTTGATTTCCCATAAACACTGATTTTCATTTTTTTTGATTTCAGATTTGTGCACTACAGATTTTCGTTTTACGAATGGATAATTTTTGTACTTGAGTGCTG
>JBIKSI010000126.1:0-10221 GCA_044348665.1 Crocinitomicaceae bacterium | reverse complement strand
AAATACATAATTTTAGTTTAAATCGTTAATATTCAACACATTAAAGATACTAAAAGTATTTCACTTATTTATAAGGATTTACGATAAGTTATTGACAATCAGATTGTTAATAATCGAACTCAGGTTTTTAATAGGAAAAAAGGCGATAAATTGCCCTCCTTCGAAAAATACTTCACCGACTTTTATCTCACTCAAAAAAATGCTATTGAGTTAATAAAGGAAAGGAATGAAAAAAATACATTTTTAGAACACTATTTAACAATTTTCCCTGACCTTGAAATAAATGAAGAAAGATATAAAGATTGCATCCAACCTTTAATTACAATTGCCTCAAATAATGGGTTTAATTTTTTAAAATAGATTTAAAGCTTTCATAATTAGATATTTACGATAAAAGCCATTCGTGTTGAAACGAATGGCTTTTAAAATTGTGGAGTCGGAGGGGTTCGAACCCTCGTCCAAACAAAGAATTTTTAAGGCTTCTACATGTTTAGTTTTTGATTAATTTTCGACTTTAAAACGGACAAAAACACCCAATTCAAAGCTTATCCTCTAGTGTCTTATGCCTTCCACGAGATAAGGTCGGCACCAGTCTAAAATTTCTGAACTCTCAGATTCCCTGCCTATTAGACGGAGGCGTGGGTGAAAGTACTTGTTCGACCTACTATACTTCGGAAGAATTAAGCCAATTCGACTTGGTCGGATTAAGCAGCAAGTGCGTATGACGTGTTGTCATTTATGGTTCGAGACAGGATATTTAAGAGCTCCACCTCAACGCTCTACATGCTTACACTTAAGCATCGCTTTTGCTGTCAAATCCAAAAACGACCCCAATTATAACACAAAGTTATACTATTTCATTTCTATTTGCAAGAAAATTAACATTTTTAACTAAAATTATGCTGAAAAAAATGTAATGTAGGAAGTTAACAACTAAGATTGAAGGTTTGATATTAACAATCTGACTTCGATTCTTAATAATGTAAAAAAAAAAATCAAAACCTAAATTAATGGAAATATTTGTGTAACTTTAGCTTGTTGAAGAGACTTCCAAGGTAAGTTTTTTTTAACGGACTAACATGGAATGGGAAAAACAACAGATAAACAGCATTTTAGAATTCATTTGGCCTTGGCTAAAACAATAATAGATTAATGAAATTCAATTTATCAAAATAATATCATGATTATAAAATACTTTACAATAATTGTAGCAACATTAGGGCTCTTTTCTTTTTCAGGCGCTCAAACCAATGACGAAGTTTTTACCATATATCTTGTTCGCCATTCTGAAAAAGAAACTACCACAAATGATCCACCCCTTACACCTTGTGGAATTCAGAGATCCAAAAGTCTTTGCAGTTTTCTAGAAGATGTAAAACTTGAAGCGATTTATAGTACTGACTTTGTAAGAACTAAAAGTACAGCTTTACCTACTGCCACGTCCAAAGGCTTGGAAATTTTGGAATATAACCCTGATGAACTACAAGAGTTTTCAAGATTATTGGTCGAAAGAAAACAAGATGCGCTAATAGTGGGGCATAGCAATACAACTGCGGTTTTAGCGGGCTTGCTTATAGGTGAAGATCTAGGAGAATTTGCTTTAGATATTTTTGACCGAATTTATCAGGTAGTGATCTATAAAAATTCAGGCAGACTTCACATATTACATTCAGCTTTCGAATGTAAATAGCCAAGTAGCTTATTTTCGTAAAAAGCCCCGTATCATAGGTCTGATTTTCATGACATCAATTTAAAACTACAAATAAATAGTTAAGTTTATTGTTTAAGAATCCAATAATCTTATCAAAATTAAATAACTTTTGATATTGATTTTTAAAAAAAATAGTATATTTATGCCTTGAGACCATTGGTAAATTCAATAATCAAGGCTTTTTAAAAAATTAAATCCACTTCCGAACATTAGTGCAATAAGCATTGTTAAGTAGAAATTTAATTTTTTTCAACTAGGATTATTGGGTTTTTCAATATTCTTGCTTTAGACATTTATTTGCACAAAATTATTTTATTCGTATGAAGATTATATTACCTCTTTTTTATTTAATGTGTATTTGTAAATTTGCTTTTACGCAAGTTCCTATAACAAATTATTCTGTGAATAGTATCGGTCAGGTACAATTATCTATACAAGGCCAAGCCGGAAAATATTATGTTCTTACTGCCCAACACAGTCCTACGTTTCAATGGATTGCTTCAATGACAATGGGAGTTAATGGTACAATGGTTATTTCAGAACCAGGAGCAGCATATCCATTGGAGAATTATACTATAACAGAACATGATATTGCGAGCCCTGATGATTCTGATGGTGATGGTATTGATGATATCACCGAATTTAATAATATGCCAACAGATGCTCCCATAAATTTTGCAGCTCCAATTAATTTTTTAGATGGTACAACTTCTATACCAAATGCTCAAACTTTTATGGATTTAGCTACTGTTAATAACGTTCCTTGGGCTCCATTTTTAGATGGACAATTGTATGTAAAGTTCGGGATTCTTGATAGAGACACACCTGAGCCTAAAATTTATTTTATTAACAGCAACACCCACATGATTCACGCAAATTTTTTCAATGCTATTGGGGCATCTGTTACTGGAGATGATGGGTCTGGAGAGATCGTTTTTAGTCCCTCCACCATTCTTCCAAATGGCGTAATTGGAAACTATTCATTTAATTTCTCTTTTGGAGATGCTATGAATTTTGAAGCTACTCAAAGAACTTTTGAATTACTGGCAGCAAATATGCCTTTTCTGCAAAACAACATGAACCACTTTATTGGTCAAGCAAATGAAAATCTTCATACTTCAACGTATGCAGCTGATTTTGTTGGATCAAGAATTGGAATTGCTTTAGAATCTGAAGTTTTCGCTGAAATCAACTATATTCCTTTCCATGAAGGTGAGGGTTATGGCTTTTTTAGACACATGGACCTTAACGAAACTCCTGGGTCAAGAGATATTGTGTTGTATGATGCATTGCCAAATTCACTGCCAAGAGTAGGGGGAATTATAACTTCTGTAGTACAAACCCCTTTATCGCACGTTAATTTAAGAGCAATTCAAGATAATGTTCCCAATGCTTATATCAAAAACCCATTATTGATTGATTCTATAAATAATTTATTAGGAAGTTACATCTATTATAAAGTTGAAAATGAAACCTTTCAAATTCGAGAAGCAACATTAGATGAAGTAAATGCATGGTATGAAGACCTTAGGCCAACAGAACCACAAATTCCGATAAGAGATCTTAGTATCACAGAAATATTACCACTTGATTCAATTGAATTTACAATGTCTTCCGCATTTGGAGCAAAATGTTCTAACGTTGCAACAATGAGGACTTTCGGACTTCCTGAGGGCACTATACCAAATGGTTTTGGAATTCCATTTTATTACTACGATGAGTTTATGAGATTCAATAATTTTTATGAAGAAGCTCAAGTAATGATTGCCAATCCTGTATTCATGAATGACATTAATTTTCGAGAGGAAAGACTAAAGGATTTTCGAGATCGAATCGAGGATGCACCTATGCCTGCTTGGATGATGGATGATTTACAAAACATGCACAGTTCTTTTCCTCCAAACGCACCGATTAGATGCCGTTCAAGTACAAACAATGAAGACTTACCAGGATTTAGCGGCGCAGGGCTATATACATCAAAAACGCAGCATCTTGATGAAGGACACATCTCAAAGTCCATTAAGCAGATTTATGCTAGTATGTGGAATTTTAGGGCATTCGAAGCAAGAGATTTTTATCGTGTAGATCATTTTGTTGCCGCAATGGGTATTTTATGCCATCCAAACTATGAGGGCGAGCAATCAAATGGTGTTGGAGTAAGTACTGATCCTATTTATGACACGGAGGGTACTTTTTATCTAAATACACAGGTTGGAGAGGCCTTGATTACAAATCCTGACCCAAATGCTATTGCAGAGGAAATTTTATTATATGAAGACCCTTCCCAGGGAGCTGGATATCTTGTATTAAGATTATCGAATTTAGTAAATCCAGGAGAATTAGTAATGGATCAGGTATATTTGGACCAAATGCGTGAATACCTTACCATTATCCATGATAGTTTTGCAGTCCTATATGATGTCGTAGGTGCAGAAGGTTTTGGAATGGATATTGAATATAAGGTAACAGCTCAAAATCAATTACTGATTAAACAAGCAAGACCTTGGGTTTCTTTTTGGGCCAATATAAAAGCTAATAATGATTTAGGTGCAACAGAATTTGTTAGTCCTCAATCATCTTCAAGCTTGACTAGTAATGAGTTGGTAACTGTAAACATCTCTAACAATGGTTTGAATGATATGTTCAATTTTAATCTTGCTCTATTAGTGGATGGGCAACTGATGCAAACGATGCTTATTAATGATACAATAAAACCTTTTGATAATAAAGATTTTCAATTTACTATTCCCCAAAACTTTTCAAGTGTGGGGAATTATGCCCTTACCTGCATCGTTACTGATCTTGAGGACGAATACGGAAATAACGATACTTTGCATGCAGTTTTGAGCAAATTACATGCACTAGACGGAGGGATTTCTATTGGTGAATTAAAAGTCGTTTGTGATGACAAGGTTGAAGTTGAAGCAATAATAACAAACCAAGGAGAGGCAGTTATCTCTAACGTGGAAATTGAAGTAGTTGTAAATGGGGTCACTGTGGATATCATTACTGCAGCAGTTGACTTGGCTTTCCAAGACCAAGAAGTAGTTTCAATTCTTATTGATCAAAATCTTACACAAGTTACTAATTCTATAACATTAAAATTGTTAAGTGTTAATAACCAGATAGGTGGAGATTTAAGCAACAATTCAGCTACCACAAGCACAACCTTAGATTCAGATTATGATGTAATCACAGTTGTCATTAACGCAGATAACTTTCCACAAGAAACTTCGTGGGAAATAGTTGATATATATAATGAAACAATAGCGAGTGGGGCTTTACAAGCAGGAACACAAGTCTTCACCGAAGATATTTGTTTAGATTACGGGGCCTGCTACTCCCTCAATGTTTATGATTCTTACGGAGATGGAATTTGCTGTAACTATGGAATGGGTAATTTTCAAGTTTTAGATGCTTTTGGAAATATCCTTATCTCGAACGATGGTAATTTTGGCTCTGAGGTAAGGGAAGTTTTTTGTCCCGATGGAACAGGATGTGCAATCACTGCAGATATAAACATTTCAAACGCATCATCAGCATTTAGTAATGATGGAGCAATCACAATTAATACCAATTCTGGGATTGGCCCTTTTCAATACAGCATAAATGGTGGACAATCCTTTTTTGATACTAAAACGTTCAGTAATTTAGCTCCAGGTGCCTATGTAGTTGTGATTCATGGTGCATCAGAAATTTGTACATTTACGGAAGTCGTATCTATCGAAGCTTGTGGATTTACCTCGGTAAGCACTTCAACAAGCAACGCTACTTCTCCTGCAACAGCAGATGGATCAATAGTAATTAACCCAACTTCTGGAGTTGGACCTTACCTTTATAGTATAGATGGAGGACAAAATTTTGTAACAGATAATGAGTTTTTATCCCTTCCAATTGGTGATTATAATGTTATTGTAAAAGACGCTTTAGGAATATGTCTTTATGAAGTAACTGTTCCCATCATGTTTAATACCCTAAGTATTGAAGATGGTTCATTATCAAATTTGATAAAATTATATCCAAATCCAACCAAAAACAATTTTAATGTTGAAATAGAATCCTCACTTTTACATGAATCCGTTACTGTTGAGGTCTACGATAATTTAGGTAGGATCATTAAAACTGGAATAATTTCAAAAGAAGGCAATGGTTCAATAAATATATCGCTTGAGGCTTATTTCTCTGGATCCTATTTTATTAAATGTTACAATGGTACTTTTGAAAAACATTTTAAAGTGATTAAGATTTAAGTTGTTAATTAATCGTTGTCCACATTAAAAGACACAAAAAATTGAATGAAATGAATGAATTCTATTTCCCCAAATTCATTTTAAAATCAGAAAGAATTTGGGCTAAAATTATATACTAAAGTTAACCTAAGTTCGATTGTAAAATTGAAATTCTTATTGACATAAAAAACATTTAGTCAAGGAGTTTATTCGAAGGTTTCACTTTGTGGCTATTAAGACTCCATTTATTGGTACAATATTCCCAAATGCAAGGCTGTCTTTAATGCAATAATGGTTAGTAAAACATTTTTTGTTAGTTAGGGTCTGCTGACACTGAGCCTTAGTATGGCGTATAATATCTGCTTTATCATCCTGCATGTGTGAAGATTTTCCACCCATTAATACTAATCCGACCAAATTTTCCAAAAAATATAATTTACTTTACTTTTTCAAAGACAAAAAATTGTGTAAGTTTGCTCTATTATGTCTGCAATCTTATATTATATAGTAGTTTTCCCTATATCCCTTCTGCCCCTGCCTGTAATTTATTTTTTTACTAATGGAATTTATTTTGTCTTCGCTTACATTTTTCCTTACCGAGAAAAAGTGATAATAAAAAACCTAAAAAATTCATTTCCAGATAAAAACGAAAAAGAAATTCAACAAATAAAACGAAAATTTTACAAACATTTTTGCGATATTCTTGCCGAAGGAATAAAAAATTTAAGCATCTCAAAAGAAGAATTAAAAAGGCGTGTAAAAATAAAAAATCCAGAAATTTTAGAGGAATTGTATAAAAAAAACAAAAATGTACTATTGGTTTCTGGTCATTTTAATAATTGGGAATGGTTAATTACCTCACAAAACTTTTTGTTTTCGCACCAAGCTGTTGGAATAGGAATGCCTTTGTCCAGCAAATTTTGGGACAAAAAATTAAATGAAAGACGCAGCCGTTTTGGAATACACGTCATTCATGCAAAAATTGTACACGAATATTTTTCGAAAAAACACGAAAAACCATTTGCTACTTTAATTTTATCAGATCAATCTCCTGGCGATGCAAAAAAAGCCTATTGGATGCAATTTTTAAATCAAGAAACGGCAGTTTTATTTGGCTGCGAACAACTTGCTCACACTTACGACCAAGCTGTGGTGTTTTTTATCGTCAATAAAATCAAACGCGGCTATTACGAAATTGAATTACAAGTAATTACGGAAAACCCAAAAAACTGCTCTTGGGGAGAAATTACTGAAAAACACGCAACTTTATTAGAAAACGAAATCCAAAAAAATCCACAATTTTGGCTTTGGTCACACAAGCGCTGGAAAAGAGAAGTTCCAAAAAATTTAGACGATCTCAAAAAAGAACAAAAATTAAAATTTAATGAAAAATTTAAACATATATCTTAATTTCATTTTTATTCTTTTATCTTTTATTTCATGGTCACAAACACTTGAAATTCAGCCTGTAAAACTTATAAAATACGGTCCTGATTCATGCTACGCCAGAGGGATTTCAATTTTCAAAAACAAAATTTACACTGCGAATTCAAACGGCATGGTGTATTCAATTAATTTGAAAAACAAGAAGGTAAATGAAGAATTTCATCGAAAAGTTTCTACTAATTTCGTTGAATTAAGAGATATTCATGTAATCAATCAGAATTACTTTATCGCCATGCAATCCAACGACAAAAGCGGTATTTATTCAAAAATGCGAGATTCCATTATTTCTTGGATTCCTGACTCTACTTTTTTTGATGCAATGGATTTTTCTGCGACAGGAAGAGGAATTCTTATTGGTGATCCAAAAAATGATTACCTGCAAGTTTATTTAACAAAAGATTTTGGGGAAAATTGGACAAAAATCAAAAAGAAAGAATTTAGAACATTTCCTGGTGAAGCGGCTTTTGCAGCAAGTGGAACAGTGGCTCAAATTCTAAATGATAGCACTTATTTTATTGCAACGGGTGGCATGAAGTCGCGCTTACTTAAAACTAATGATTTTGGAGAAACTTGGGAATCTTTTGATGTTCCCTTCAAAAATTCAGAATCTTCTGGTACTTTTTCCATGCATTTTTGGTCAGAGCTAGAGGGAATTTGCGTTGGAGGAAATTACACAAAACCAAATGACACAATTGGAACTTGTTTCATCACCCTTGATGGAGGAAAATCATGGTTCACTCCCAAAAAACCACTCTCAGGTTACAAATCTTGTGTGCTACAAGTTGGTCAACAATTTTTTGCTTGTGGAACCAATGGAATTGATGTTTCTTCAGATTTCGGAAAAACATGGACTAAATTTTCTTCCCTCAATTCATGTGCAATGACAGCAAACAAAAACAAGCTCTATGTAACCTTAATGAAAGGAGAAATTGCTGTTTTTGATCTGAATATTTTGCAAAATATAAAATAAAAAAAGCCACTATAAAAGTGGCTCCTAAAACTTTAATTTATCTCTTACAAAGCTTTTCCAATTGCTAACAATTGATCAGCTGTTTGAAAACCAATTACTGATTTTTTTAATTTTCCGTCACCATCAATAAAAATTAAGGTTGGATATGCTTTTACTCCGTACATTCTTGCAACATCTGGACCATCTGCATTTTTTTCCATTTCAATTTTTAAGTTTATAAACTTAGAATTAAATGTGCTTGCAACTTTCGAATCCATAAAAGAGGTTGCAGCCATCTTTTTACAAGGTCCACACCACTCTGTGTAAGCATCAATAAAAATAATTTTACCTGTTTTTTTAGCTTCTTTCATCGCTTCGTCCAAAGTCATTGATTGAAAAGCAATTCCTCCATCAGCAACAACTAATTTTTCAACTTTGTTTTCTTTTTTTGTAATAAAAGCTGAAGAAACTGCTCCAACAATTAATAATAGTGCAAATAATTTTTTCATTTTTTAGTTTTATTAATTTTACTTATTTTTGTTTTGACTTTATTTCATTTAAAAATCAGAAAGTTTATTCAAATTTACAATTATTTTTTTAAATCTAAAAATAAAGTTATTTTTCTTATGACAAATACCGTTCCAAAAATTGATGTAAACAACATCGAATTCGTAAACGTAAGCCAAAATAGAAGAAATTCAATCGTGGAATTCGTGCAAGAATGGAACAATAATTCTGAAACCCTCCTGATAAAAAGCTCAGGTTCAACAGGAAAACCAAAAGAATTCAACATTCAAAAAAAATATTTTATTGCCTCTGCAGAATTAAGTGGAACATATTTTAATTATCAAAAAGATCAATCCATTGTTTTAAGTTTATCAATAGATACCATCGGAGGTAAAATGCAGGTAATTAGAGCATTAATTTTTGAAATGAAATTATTTGTCTTAGAAAATGAACGTAATCCCCTACTCCATTTTGACCAAAAAGCGACACATATTTCACTTGTACCGCTTCAAGTCGAAGAAATAATTAAACATTCACCAGAAAAATTCTCCTTGTTCAATAATGTATTAATTGGCGGCGCAGCAATAAATCCCTCATTAGAAGAAGAAATAAAATCAATTTCCGGTAATTTTTTCGAAAGTTATGGAATGACAGAAACGCTCTCCCACATTGCGATTCGAGAAATAAAAAAAGAAAATTATTTTACAGTTCTTGATGGTGTTACAATTATTGAACATGAAGGGTGTTTAGTGATTTCTGCACCGACCTTATCTATTTTTGATTTAAAGACCAATGATTTAGTAGAAATTATTTCTGAAAAGCAATTTAGAATTTTAGGTCGAAAAGATTTAGTAATAAACTCGGGAGGATACAAATTTCATCCAGAATTGTTAGAGCGAAAACTCAGTCCATTTTTAAAAGATTCATTCTTTTTTATTGGAGAAAAAAACAATGAATATGGAGAAATAATAACACTTTATATCGAAGATGATTATACAAGTCAAAAGGTAGAACGAATTAACGAATTACTTGGTACCTATTTTTCAAAATATGAAGTTCCAAAAAAAATATATTTTGTGGAAGAATTTATTCGTTCTGAAAGCAATAAGATATTGAGGTTTGAAACGCAACACATTGTTTTAGATACAGAATGAGTACAAAAGCGAAATATTGTGCCATTTTTGGCTTAAAGGAAACTGCGTCAAAAGAGGAAATCCGAAAGGCTTATCGTAAACTCGCGATGAAATATCATCCGGATCGAAATTCAGATTCAAAAGCTCATCAGGTTTTTATTGACTTGGCAGAAGCTTACGAACTTTTGATGAGTGACAAGTTTGAAAATGAAAAGAAAATTATTTCTCGAAATGAAAAAAGTTTTG
>JBIKSI010000022.1:0-31731 GCA_044348665.1 Crocinitomicaceae bacterium | reverse complement strand
GCTATAACCCACAAAAATCAAAGGTTTATACTTTTTCAGCAGACCCTATTTATACTTGTTTACTGATTATTCTGGATTAGATTTTCTGTTTTTTTCATGTGATATATTTACTATCTTTTCCGCATTTGTAATGATTGAAAATTTTGCAAAGAAGAAAGTGCTTTCATTGAGGAATTAGACGTTGATTTATGTATTTATAGTAATGTTTTTTTCGATGAATCAATCTGTTTTTTTTCTTGTTGTTTATTGTTAAGAATGAAGTAACTGCAACATTTTCTAAACCTATTCCATGAATGCTATATTCTTCAACATAAGTTTTGTTTGAAGTGTGTGTTACACCAAGTTTATCTCTATAACATTGAGGATGTATATTTCTACCAACAACAGTTTTATTGTTTAAATCAAAGTAGATAACATCAAAGCTGTTTAAGAGTTTTTCAGAAATAAATGTATCTTTTGCCTGATCATAAACAAAATACTTACTCTGACCTTGTACTTCAGATTGAAGATAGAAATCTATAAATGAATCAAAGTTGCAATCCATCAATATTAGACTATCTAAACCGCTCTTTTTGGTTGATAAAACAGGAACCTGTTTATAAAACACTTTTTTATTAGTGTTTAAATTTGTAACGGTATAGTCTAAAGATTTTTCATTAACCCAACCTAAATTTGAATTTAAATATACTTTACAGATTCCCGTATCTGATTCTACCAGGAAATTTGCAAAATAAAGTTTATTTATTGATGAATCGAGCTTTTTTTCTTCAGCAATTGAATTTTCCGGCATAGTATTGTTGACCTGACCAATAATAGACAGGCTAAAAAAAATGAATACTATACTTGTGATTACTTTCATACTTTTATTAAACGTTGATCGATATATTCAAATTTTTCCTTTTTTATGGTTTTCCATTTGCTATTTTCGCTTCGTTTTTTAACTCGAAGATTCACATGTCTTAGACCGATTCCTTTTAATACATACTCAGCTTTAAACATTTCTTTTGGAGCTCTTTTTACTCCTTGTTTATCTATATGTGGTTCGCTATGAAATTGATTTCCAGTTATTTTTTTCTTTTTGTAATCAAAACGAATGTCATCCAAACTACTTAATAAATTGTCTTTTACGAATGTGTCTTTCGCTTGATTGTAGATAAAATATCCTCCCCAACCTTCTAAATCAAAATTGATATAAAAGTCAGAAATACTGTCGAAGTTGAAATCCTTTAATTCGATACTATCATTTTCAATTTTTTCTACTATTGAAAAAGGAAATTCTCGTTTAAACACTATTTTGTTCGTTTTTAAATTGGTAACGGTATAGTCTAAAGATTTTTCATGTCCCCATCCTAAATGTCCACCCAAATATGTTTTTCGCATTCCTGTATCTGTTTCAAAATGGAAGTAAGAGTAGGTAAAACTATTTTTTATAGAATCAAACTTAACTTTTTTACACTGAGAAATTTCAGCAACAGAAGTATTGACCTGACCGAAAAGTGTCAAGTTTGATAAAACAAGGAATATGAAAGTTACTGTTCTCATTCTGTTGTTATTATTTTAAGCCTCTGATTTTTATAGATACCTTTTTCAGTTTTTTTCACAACGCATGCGCCATCATTTCCACATTTACTAGTTATTCGAGTTACATCTTTCAGACCAAGTCCTTCAAAACGATATTCTTCTTTGATAAATTCTGTAGACTCTCTTTGTACATCGTTCTGATCTATATTCACAATCGGTGTAATCATTTCACCCGTTACAAGGCTTTCGTGCCAATCGATTGACAAGTTTTCTAAGGTGTTGATGTATGGTTCATAAACTAACGTGTCTTTTTCTAAATTGTATACATAATATACATTCCATTGTGGAATCTGAGCGGAAATATGTAAATCTGGATAGTTGTCAAAATTCACATCGATTAGCTGGATGCTGTCTTCCCCTTTCAATTGATTTGAATTGAAAGGAACATCTAAATCCATGACAATTTTATTCGAAAGGATATTGTTTACTTTGTAATTCCAATATTCTTCAATGCGAGGAACATAAGGACCATTGTCGATTGGGACAGTTTTGCGTGTCACTTCAAAAATAAAATTTCCATCCACCACACGACCTTTGTTCATTTGGGCGTTTGTATTCAAATCATACACAAACTGATCTTTTTCTTGTAGATAAGTAAAAAAATTCTTTGGTTCGTAAAAAGAAGTTGTAACAACTAAATTGAAGCGATAGATACCTTTTTCTCGGGTGTAAGCATACGAAATACACTTTTCAGAATCGAAATGATTGATATCTGAAATTACTAAAACTGAATCAAGAAGTAATTTTTTCCTTACAGTATCTGTAACAGTAAAATAGAGTGTATTAAAGTGAATGATACTCACTTTTTGTTCACTTGACATATCTAAACTCTCGATGTGTTCAATAGAATTTTGATACAGACTTGACTCAATCACAAAAGATCCAACACTTACTTTTTTTAGATCCCCAATTTTAGTTTTTACTGCATTATTTTCAACAGCATGATTTGTTTTAACATACTGACACAAAATGTTATATGTTGACTCTAGTTTATCTTTACTAACAATATGCCTTTCCAAATAATAAGGACTAATATTCTGATAAGACATATTATTGACATTTACATTTGGAAGTAGTTCGTGACACTTTTTATTTACAGCTTTTTCATCTATAACGATTTTATAGCTTCCAATTTTAAATGGAACTTTCACGTATTGATGTCCAGCTAATCCAAGCAACTCAAGGTTCATCGTGTCTTTTTTATCTCGTATGATTTGAAGAGATTTATTTTCTCCAGTAATTTCAGTTGATAGGAGTGAGTCATAAATCATTTTACTAAAACCTGGATTATGCGAAGCACTCTTATCAATCAATTGATAGTTCTTGAAATGCACCTCTTTCTGGATAAAACTAGTTTTTAACATTTTTAATTTCCTTCCTTCAAAATCCAATTTCACTTTTTCCTCGTGCATTGGAATGAAAGGGGTTTTTCGAGAAATAAATAAGGTGTCAGAATTAACGATGTCGTAAATATCCAAAGCTAACTGTTCATTTCCAGTGGGTTGTGACCAAAGATTAAGTGATAACAAAAAAAACGATACTGGAAGTAAAATATTGAAATTTAACACCTTGCAATAAATTGAGTGCTTAAAAAAAATAAAATTTGATTTCATGCTAGAACATACATCTAAACCTAGAATTGGTTCATAAATTTAAGCTCAGAAAGCTACATTTTTTTATCGAAGATAAAAATCTAAAGGTGTCGGAAACAAATTAAACTTCAAGCCTACCCTAGCTACTAGCGTATAAGTTGTTAAATCATAACTTATTGTTGAATTGTAAGTTGAGGTAAAAACACCATTTGCAGTGTAATAATGCTGACCAAATTCAGCAAAAAAATCAACATTATCTAAGGATTGTTGGTAGCCTATTCCACCTTCGATAATTTTACCTTCAAAATCATCAGTCGGATTCACATTTTTTGCTCGTATCCCAAAAGAGCGACCATATTTCCCATAAATATAAACCGCCTTTTCCTCATTTGCAAAAAAAAAATGTTTCCTGTAAAATAAACTGGATAGTTCCACATTTTCAAAACATGTCTATCTGATGTAGAATAAATTGGATAACGATTTCTATGGATTCCATTTCCTACTCCAAGAGAAATGTAATTTCTAAATTGAAAAGTAACATCTAAATCCCAAGAAATATTTCTAAATCCAAATCCTTGCGAGCCTTTCAAATAAAAACTGCTTTTCTGATATTCTCGATAAGGTGGAAATGAAAATTTGCTTCCTGTTTCATGCTCCATCGTGAAACTAAATTTAGCCACAAGAAACAATAAAACGAAGAAGCAAACTCTCAAAAATCTCATTTTACAACTAAAATTCTAGTAAGACAATTTACCAATCAAAGTCAAACTTAAAGTACTCCAATTGATTTGATATTCTTGGATTCCAGTTGAATTGGAAAGAATTAAAATATTTGGGTTGTTTGGGTGAAACATAATATCGTAGGCAACAACATTTTTAATTTCAACTTTATCAATAAGTTTTTTAGGATTTGTTGCGTCGTAAATTGTTAAACCATTTTTTCCTTCACCAACAAATAAATAATTATTCGAAAAACATAAACCATAAGGACTGTCTAAAGTAATACTTTTTAATTCTTTTGGTGAATATTCATTCGAAATATCTACTACATTCAATGTGTTTTCACCCTTTCCATTACAACCTTCATTTTCAGTTGAACGCAAGGTGTAATAAGCTACGTTTCCATGCGGCAACACCGGGTCACAAGATTCTGTATGATCAATTGTTGAAATTTTTGTTGGTGATGAAGCATTATCTGCATTGTAAATTGTCATAGCAGTTGTGGAGCCTAAAAACAATCTGTTGTTTTCTCCATAAATTGTTTCAGTGTTATCCCCGATTTTAATTCCAGCAACTTTCGTGAAATTAGAACTATTTGATACAATGTGCATTACATCGTCTTCAATGACATAAACGTGATCAAATTCAACTGCAATTCTATTCAAAGTACCTTTAGCATTGCTATTTGCTCCCGTAAAAGAAGTAGGAATTGCTGAAATTGGAATTACATTTTTAAGAAAATCTAAATGCAATTTTCCAGCTTTTTCTATTTCCTGAGCTTCTTGGCTACCAATCTCAAATTTATCTGTTGCCATAGTATATTTAAAGCCCAATAATTGCTCACCTTTATCATTTTTCAAAGGTTCCCAAAATACGTTTTCTGCTCTACTTACAAAAATCGGATTGTACACATTACTAATGTTGATTTTCACTAAGTCATACACATTGGCAACATATAAATAATCACCTTTTACGTAAAAATCTCTCAAAAATGGCAATTGAATGAAAGATAATCTTTGTGGATTATTCATATCTGTATTATCATAAATATGAATTCCTTTATTTGCCTCACTTACAAGAACATAATTGCTTCCAATGAAAAAATTCTTTGGTTTAACTAAATCCTGCTTTTGAATCAACAAGGGTAAAGCACGAATTGAATCCAAATCTCCATAAACAGCTTCTGCCTTTTCGTAAGACATCGAAATTTCTCCTTTTGTTTTTACACAAGAAACACTAAAAAGAAGAATAGATAAAAAGTAAATTAATTTTTTCATGGCCTGTAATTTTTTTTTTAAATCAAGCAAAAACTGTGCCGAAATAACAATGAGCAAAACACTAAAAAGTTAACATAAAACACTTTAACTTTGAATAATAATAACAAGATTACGGAAAAATAATCAGAATAGCAACTTTTCAATGTTAAAATTTGTCAAATAGCTCGCAGAAAAAAATCATATAGCAAAAAAGGTTCTTATCCTACACCAAATCAAAAAAACTTTCAACTCCAATTATTCTTTCAACAGTAAATCCTTCTGCGTAGCTCACTCCGATTGACCTTCCAAATTCTGACATTCTACCACGAAGAAAATCAAGAAAATCTTGGCCCGAAATTGGAGTTTGTGGTTCCTTTGAATTCGGGTCATAAAATTGGGTTTTGTATGCCATTACTGACTCAAATTTCTTATCAACGAATTCCGTAATGTCCACAACAAAATCTGGCTTGATATATCGATCTTGGATATAATGATAAACAACTTTTGGTCTGTGAGCAATTTGTTGAATGCCCTCAAATTCAGTTTTTACTTTAACTAAACCAGCCAAAAAACAAGCATCAGAAACTAATTTACTGCCTTTAGCGTGATCTGGATGGCGGTCTTCAATCGCATTTGCCAAAACAATTTCTGGTTTAAAGCGGCGAATTTGTTCTACAATTTTCATTAAATTCTCTTGCGAATGCGTGAAAAATCCATCTTCCATTTTGAGATTCACACGATTTTCCAAACCCAAAATTTTTGCAGCAGCATTAGCTTCGTCGTAACGTGTCTCAATGGTTCCTCTCGAACCAAGTTCACCTTGCGTTAAATCTACAATCACCACCTTTTTCCCTTGAGAAATGTGTTTCAAAAGTGTTCCTGACGCGGATAATTCAACATCATCAGGATGTGCTCCAAAAGCTAAAATGTCTATATTTTTATTCATTCATTAAAATGGTTTAAGGGACTTCAAAACACCCAATATCTGGAAAACTTAATGACCGAGCATTTCCCTCCAAATCGAAAGGTAAACTTAGTCCCGCATTGGCATTTCCATTTAAAATTGATGTTGTACTAAAGTGAAAATCATCTAAATCCAAATCTGTAAAATTAGGATTCGTATTCCAAAAAATGGACTGAAAAATACTATTATTCTCAATTATTGCCTTTTTTATCAAACAATTTCTAAAATCAAAATTGAAAGTTACTTGATTCTGAGGATTTAATGTATCCAAGGCAAATTCATCTTCTGATGTTCCATAAAGTACCGAATTATAAATCTTACCTTCAGGGATTTGACCAACATTTGTTACTCCATTTTGTGTGAAATAATTTTTTACTGCAAAGGCAATATTTTGTTCTTTTGATCCACTGTAACCCAATAAGTGACAATGATTTATGTTAAAACTTCCTCCTTCCAATACCAAAAAGGAATTTCGCACATTTTTATACAACAAAGAATTTTCCATTTTAATTTTAGAGCCACTGTACAAAAACACGCCGTAACTTGCGTGATTAAAAATTTTAGAATTTGTTATTTCTAACGTATATGAAGGATTTGTTGGATTAGCACTAAAGGTATGTACTCCAGCAGTTCCATTTTTGATAATCGCATAATTTATCTTGGAAGGCAAGGCTTCTTGCAAATAAATCCCGTACCACTGCCCTGCTACATCATCGTAAAAACTTTCCAAACGGTCGCCTTGAAAAACAACTTCATTGTCTTTTTCTCCCATCACATTCAAAGCTCCTTTGTAAACAAACAAAGCGCTGTTTTTGTGGAAATATATCTGAGCACCAGCATTTATGGTTAAACTTTTCGCAGAATCTACTGCCGCAAAATCATACACTACATGAGGTTTATCCGCCAACCAAACTCCTTCATTCAAATCTTTGTAGTGAAAATAAGCATCTTGACCCCAAACAGCTAAATTCACATATTGGTCTTTTCCATTTGACCGAAAACGGATAGAATCCTCAACAATTAACGGCAAGTTTTGATTATTTACACTCAAGGTCACTTCAACAAAAACGAACAAACTATCTTCGCCTTCGATTTCAATATTTTCGTGCTTCACCCCTTTTAATCCATCAACATTAATTCGAAAAGGAGAATTTGTGCCACCAACTAATTCTATCTCCTCCACCAATATCTTTTTCTTGTCTTTATTATAGATTTTAAATTGCTGCGTAGTTGAACCAACTGTTGTGAAGATTGTATCGAAAATCAAGGTATCAACCGAGAAATTCAAATTTCCTTTTGCTAAAATAGTTTCTTTCTTACAACTCGATGTAAATAATACAAAAAGCGCAAAGCAAAAACTTGAAAAATAAATTATTAATGTCCGCATAGTTCTAATAACGTTGCAAAGAACGGAATTATTTTCCGAATTTGAGAAAAAGATGAGAATATTAAAATTATGCTCAAAATAAAATCAATTAATTTTAAAACATTATGAAAACTTTACTATATTTGTTTGAATAATCACTTAATCTAAAAACTATATGAAAACAATATTATTAATCTTTGCTTTATTATTTGGGACTTCAACTATTATGGCACAAACAAAAAATTACAAATTTGGTTTTTCTGCAGGGGGAACAATTCAACATTATAATGGTAATTTAGGAAGTAGTTTATTTAAGTTCGAAACAACTTGCTTTGCAGGTGTTACTTCAAATCTAGCTTATTATTTAAATAAATCTTTTGACTTAAATGCTATTTTTTCAATTGGGCACTTTGGATATTGCTGCACGGAAGAGGATAATACAAGAGTTGTTGCCTTGGAATATAGATGTCCTGGTTGCGTAGATAAAACTGGAATGGGAGAATTAAGATCTTTACTAACTTCTGGAAATATTGCTTTAAAATACAAATTTGCAAACGGTTACATTTTAAATGAAAACTCAAAAATAGCACCTTATATATATGCTGGTGCTGGAATTAATTATTTGTCTGACGTAATGAAAAAAAATTGTGTAAATGTTGGAACTCATTTTACGATAAATGGTGGAATTGGTTTTAAATACAATTTAACCGAACGCATAAACTTAGGCTATCATCTTGCCTTAGCATGCTTCATGGACAAAAAAGTTTACGCAACAGGAACATTCGATGGAGCAAGTGCTAGAGATCCAAAAATAGAAAAAAGAAAGGATATTTGCATGCAAAATGCGCTTACCATTGGCTTAAATTTCTAATTTTTTTCTCAAAATTTCTTGATTTACGTAATTTAATTTCGATTTTTTCGATTTTCTTACTTTGATATTAAAGTAGGTCCTAAAAATTAAAAGCACCTTTAATCAAAAAAAATCGATTTTATCACAACATTTTCATTCAAAATAACTAAATTTACAGCGAAATTTTCAATGTAAAAGTAAAGAATTAGAGTTATGAATGCGTATCAAGAATACATCAAAGAAATTGAAGAAAGAAAAACCCAGGGACTTCATCCAAAACCAATTGATGGTGCTGAATTATTGAGTGAAATCATTGCACAAATCAAAGATAATGGGAATGAATATCGTGAAGATTCCTTGAAGTTTTTTATTTATAATATTTTACCGGGAACAACAAGTGCTGCAGCTGAAAAAGCGAAGTTTTTAAAAGAAATAATTCTTGGAGAGGAAATAGTTGCAGAAATTACTCCAGCTTTTGCTTTTGAATTGCTATCACACATGAAAGGTGGTCCTTCCATCACCGCATTGTTAGATTTGGCTTTGGGTAATGATACTTCAATTGCAAAACAAGCTGCTGATGTTTTGAAAACACAAGTTTATTTGTACGATGCAGATGCAGATCGTTTGAAACAAGCTTACAACAATGGAAATAAGGTAGCAAAAGAAATTTTGGAAAGTTATGCCAAAGCAGAATTTTTCACTAAACTCCCTGAAGTTGAAGAAGAAATAAAAGTAGTAACATTTATCGCTGGAGAAGGAGATATTTCAACTGATTTACTTTCTCCTGGAAATCAAGCTCACTCGCGTTCAGATCGTGAATTACATGGGAAATGCATGATTACGCCTCAAGCGCAAGAAGAAATTAAGGCATTGCAAGCAGAACATCCTGATAAAAGAGTTATGTTGATTGCTGAAAAAGGAACTATGGGTGTTGGTTCATCTCGTATGTCTGGTGTGAATAACGTTGCACTTTGGACAGGAAAACAAGCAAGTCCTTATGTTCCTTTTGTAAACTTTGCGCCAATTGTTGCTGGTACAAACGGAATTTCACCAATTTTCTTGACTACGGTTGATGTTACAGGTGGAATTGGTTTGGATTTGAAAAACTGGGTGAAAAAGACTGATGCTTCTGGAAACATTGTTCGTGATGAAAATGGTGATCCAATTTTAGAACATGCTTATTCGGTTGCAACAGGAACGGTTTTGACCATCAATACAAAAACTAAAAAATTATATAACGGAGACAAAGAGCTGATTGATATTTCAAAAGCTTTCACACCACAAAAGATGGAATTCATCAAAGCGGGTGGATCTTATGCGATTGTTTTCGGTAAAAAAATACAAACATTTGCTGCAAAAACCTTAGGAATTGAAACTCCGCTAGTTTATGCTCCTTCTAAAGAAGTTTCAATTGAAGGTCAAGGTTTGACAGCTGTTGAAAAAATCTTCAATAGAAATGCAGTAGGAACGATTTCTAAAAAAGCATTACACGCTGGTTCAGATGTACGTGTTGAAGTAAACATTGTTGGTTCGCAAGATACAACAGGATTAATGACAGCGCAAGAATTAGAATCGATGGCTGCAACTGTGATTTCACCAATCGTTGACGGAGCGTACCAATCTGGTTGTCACACAGCTTCTGTTTGGGACAAAAAAGCGCAAGCAAACATCCCGAAATTGATGAAATTCATGAATGATTTCGGTTTGATTACTGCGCGTGACCCGAAAGGCGTTTATCATTCCATGACAGATGTGATTCACAAAGTGTTGAATGACATTACAATTGACGAATGGGCAATTATTATCGGTGGTGACTCGCACACAAGAATGTCCAAAGGTGTTGCTTTTGGAGCTGACTCTGGAACAGTTGCTTTAGCTTTAGCTACGGGTGAAGCTTCGATGCCAATTCCTGAATCGGTGAAAGTTACTTTCAAAGGTAAAATGGCTGAATACATGGATTTCCGTGATGTAGTTCATGCTACTCAGGCTCAAATGTTGCACAAATTTGGTGGTGAAAACGTTTTCCAAGGTAGAATTATTGAGGTTCACTTGGGTACACTTACTGCTGATCAAGCCTTTACTTTTACGGATTGGACAGCTGAAATGAAAGCAAAAGCTTCTATCTGTATTTCTGAGGATGATACCTTGATTGAATCCTTGGAAATTGCGAAAAGCAGAATCCAGATTATGATTGACAAAGGAATGGACAACCACAATCAAGTGCTTCAAGGTTTGATTAACAAAGCAAACAAACGTATTGCTGAAATCAGATCGGGTGAAAAACCTGCTTTGACACCAGATGCAAACGCGAAATATTACGCTGAAGTGGAAGTTGATTTGGATCAAATTGCTGAACCGATGATTGCTGACCCGGATGTAAACAACAAAGACGTTTCAAAACGATATACACACGATACCATCAGACCATTGTCTTTCTACGGAGGGGACAAAAAAGTAGATCTTGGATTTATCGGTTCGTGTATGGTTCACAAAGGCGACATGAAAATTTTGGCTCAAATGTTGAAAAACGTGGAAGCTCAAAACGGTAAAGTGGAATTTAAAGCACCTTTAGTGGTTGCTCCTCCAACATATAACATTGTAGATGAGTTGAAAGCAGAAGGTGACTGGGAAGTATTGAGAAAATACTCTGGTTTCGAATTTAACGACGACGCACCAAAAGGTGAAGCACGTACAAAATATGAAAATATGTTATACTTGGAGCGTCCAGGTTGTAACTTGTGTATGGGTAACCAAGAAAAAGCAGAAAAAGGTGACACTGTCATGGCAACATCTACACGTTTGTTCCAAGGAAGAGTTGTGGAAGATGCGGATGGCAAAAAAGGTGAATCTTTGCTTTCATCCACACCAGTTGTTGTATTGTCAACGATTTTGGGTAGAACTCCTACGATTGAAGAATACAAAGCAGCAGTGGTTGGAATTAATTTAACTAAGTTTGCTCCTTCGCATAAGTTGTTGGTGAATTAAAGAACTATAACAATATAATTGAAAAGCTCGATCAGTGTTGGTCGGGCTTTTTTGGTTTTGGTTGTTGAAAAGTGATGATAAAGTTTTTAATTTGAACGATTTGGTTTTGGAGAAGTTTTGTTAAATTTGGAAAAAAAAAGGTCATAAAAACAAGACCAATAAACATTAAGGTCTTATATAGGTTTATAAAGTAAACCTATTAAGTAAGTTAGCCAAAATTGTGCCCGAGATCAAATTTAACGCTTATCAAAAGATAGATGTTTTTTTTGTAACTTAGCAGGTTATATAAAATGAATTTAAGACAAATGAAAATAGAGGATATCGCAGTAGTAGATTTATTCTGTGGAATTGGAGGACTCACTCACGGACTTATTCTTGAGGGATTTAATGTTGTAGCTGGTATTGATATAGATAAATCTTGTAAATATGCTTTTGAGAAAAATAATAAATCTAAATTTATATCCAAAAGTGTTACTGAAATTTCGGCATCTGAATTAGTCACACTATTTGGTAACTCTAAAATTAAAGTTTTAGTAGGTTGTGCTCCATGTCAGCCATTTTCTTCTTATACTTTTAAAAATCCAGAAAAAAATGATAATGAAAAATGGAAATTACTTTATGAATTTCAAAGATTAATATTAGAAACCAAACCTGATATTGTTTCTATGGAAAATGTATCTCAATTAATTAATTTTAAAAAAGCTCCAGTTTTTGATGATTTCATAGAATCGTTAAAACTAGAAGGTTATTTTACACATTTTGAAATAGTCAATTGCCCTGAATACGGAATCCCTCAAAACAGAAAAAGACTTGTATTAATAGCTTCAAAATTAGGTAAAATTGATTTGATTCCAAAAACACATAAGAAAGAAAACTTTGTTACTGTAAAAGATGCTATTGGTAATTTACCAGTTATTGAAGATGGAGAATTTCATCCTAAAGATAAACTTCATTTTGCAAGAAAGTTATCTCCACAAAACAAAATTAGAATTAAAAACACTCCTTATGGCGGTGGTTGGAAGGATTGGGCTGAAGATTTAATATTAGAATGTCACAAAAAAGAATCTGGCAAGTCTTATTCTAGTGTATATGGTCGAATGAAGTGGGAAGAACCATCTCCCACGATGACTACACATTGTATCGGATTTGGTAATGGAAGATTTGGTCATCCCGAACAAGATAGAGGAATTTCATTAAGAGAAGCTTCAATACTTCAATCTTTCCCGAGGAAATACCATTTTTTTAAAAATGACGAAGATTTTTCATCAGTAATGATTGCAAGACAAATAGGGAATGCAGTACCTGTGAGATTAGGAGAAGTAATTGCGAAAAGTATTAAAAAACATTTATCAATTTAATTATGAGTAAATCACCAGAAGAAATTGAATTAGCTGAAAATCAAATAAGAGAAATTCAGGTTGATTATAATTACAGATTAGCCGATTTTTCAATAGGAGAATTATTGAAAAAGTTTGTAAAAAAAGGAGATGAAGCTAATTTTGAAGATGATTCAATTTCAGGCTTGTATGTTCCAACTTACCAGAGGGATTTCATATGGCAAGAAACTATGCAATCAAAATTTGTTGAATCCATATTTATGGGAGTTCCAATTCAACCATTGTTCGCTTTTGAATTAGATGAGGATGGTAATTTAGAGTTACTAGACGGGGTGCAAAGATTATCATCTATAAAGTCTTTTTTTGATGGAAAATTACAATTATCTGGATTGGAAGAGCTTGATCTATTGAATGGATTCTCGTTTGAAGATTTGGTAACTGCAAGAAAAAGAAAGTTTTTAAATACTATTCTTAAACTTTATATAATTGGACAAAATACAGATGAAGGTGTAAGAGCTGATATTTTTAGGAGGGTTAATGAGGGAGGTGATCGATTAGTACCTGCAGAAATTAGAAAGGGAAAATTTATTGGAAATGGTTTTTATGATTTTATCTTAGAAATGTCTGAATCTACTGAATTTAGTCGTCTTTTTAGTTCTTCCAAAAATTCAGATAAATTAAGAGGAGAGAAGGAAGAATTAGTTTCAAGATTCTATGCATTATCCAATAATTATCAAAATTTCGTTCACTCTGTAAAAGGTTTTATGGATGAGCATATAATTAATGCAAAAGAGGATTTTAACCCAGAAAAAGAGACTGAATTAAAAAATGAATTTATTAGCACTTTAAAATTTGTCCAAACATATTTCCCCAATGGGTTCAAAAAATCTAATACAGCTAAATCAATTCCAAGAGTGAGATTTGAAGCTATAGCTGTTGGGACAAATTTAGCTTTAAAACAAAATCCTGAATTAACTATATCAGATGTAACTTGGCTTGAATCAAATGATTTTAAAAAATGGACTACATCGGATGCTGCAAATAGTAAGAGTAAAGTTGTAGGAAGAATTGAATTTGTAAGAGATTGTCTTTTAGGTAGAATTGACCCAATAAATCTAAGCTATGACAATTAGAGATGAATTTAACAAAAGAGTAGATGAAATAAATTCATTTTACGAAATCTTAAGTCTAATTGAATTAGAAAGCCCTAAAATCTCTGCTTATGATATCAATAATAGTATTGAAAAGGTAATTGTATTTAATTCCGCTAAAATTGACACTCTTCGTTCTACGGCTTATTTACTATTATACAACCTAATAGAATCTTCAGTATACAATTCAATTACTTCAATATTTGATGAAATCAAAGATAATCGATTGAAATATTTTGATATAATTGAAGACGTTCAAAAATATTGGCTCAATAACATTTATAAACACGATGATAAAAAGAAAAAAGAGACTATTATTGAAACAATAATGAAAGTAGCCAACCAAATATTTACAGACACATTAGAATTGGCATCAAACGAAATCAATTATGGAGGTTCTTTAGATGCTTCTACAATTTTTGAAACAGCTAAATCTATGAAAATTGAAGTTGGAAACATTCATAGAATTTATGATAAAACAATTCACGGCCAAATATTGATTGATGTAAAAAAGAAAAGAAATTGGCTAGCTCACGGTGAAAAATCTTTTATTGAAGTTGGTAGTTCATCTACTTATAGTCAGTTAAATGATTCGAAAAATTATATTTGTGCTTTCCTAGATGAGTTTATTAAATCTGTAGAAACATATGTAACCAATAAACATTTTCAAGTTCCTTTATAAAGTATTTAAAAAAAACGAACGCCTACCTCCCCCTGCTGCCGCACGAATTGTTACTTATCTAGCCATAGTATCGAGTGGTTGTCTGAATTTATTTATTAACAACTTTTTGGAATCTAGATTTAATTTATTAACTCATTGAATATTAGTCACAAAACATCACAATCATTAAAAATCATATTTTTTTCAAGGTTTAACGATTTTTAAAGTGTTAAATATCAATTACATAAATTAACAATCATCGAAACTTGCATTTTTTACAAGTTTCGATGATTTTTTTATACCTGCTCCGCTGGATTTGCAATCCAGCGTCTAATTTTTTACCATAAAACTTCGATTACCTACGATTGCAACAAGGTGAAAAGAAAGAATATCAAGCCCTCAGCTACCGCACGATTCTAGCGTGTGGTTGTCTGAATTTATTTATTCTAAACTCATTTGTAATTTCGATTTAATCAAATTAAAATTATCGAAACTTACATTTTTGCAAGTTTCGATAATGAATTAACTCACTGAATATTAGACACATAAAATAATAACCCGCTCCTCTGGATTTGTAATCCAGAGGATAATTCAACTATAATACTTGATATAGAACGATTACAAGCGTTGCTTTACCAAGGCATCTGAATCATACTCCTCAAGCGATTTATATTGTTTAACCGAATTAAAATTATCGGAAATTGCAATTTATATAAGTTTCGATAACTAATTACTTAATTAAATATTAGTCATAAAACATCACAATCATTAAAACTTGTAATTTTTGCAAGTTTTAATGATTTCTCTTTAAAATTGACTAAATTTACCCATATAAATTCCACACTATGAAAGTTTTCGATTTAGATATGATTCAATAGGTTTACGCCAAGTTTCCTGAGCGAATTACAGAAGATTTAAAATCGAACAAATACCCAGCTTCATTCACTAATAAAAAAGAGGTTTTGTTGCATGTGTTAGTGTGAATATACAACAAATTTGTATCTTTGAAACTAAGTTTAGATGAAAAATGAATTTTGAAAAGTTAGTACTTCGTATTCAAGAGACCAATGATTTTTTGCAGCAAAATGCTGTAAAAGCAATAAATACGCATCTAACATTGAGAAATTGGCTTACTGGATTTTACATAGTTGAGTTTGAGCAAAATGGTAGCGATAGAGCAGTATATGGTGCTAAATTACTTGAAAATATTGCACATAAAATTAAAATAAAAGGATTAACAGCACCCGAATTATCCCGCTGCCGTCAGTTTTACAAAATCTATCCTCAAATTCTTGGCTTGTTAACCCAAGAATTTAAAAATATGCTACCCTTAAAATTTTTTGTCGAAAATGTCGAAAAATCAATTCTTGGGTCGGCAACCCAAGAATTGCAAAGCGAAGAATTAAAGTATATTTCAACAATATTTCAATGCATCTCATACACCCATTTTACAGAACTCATTAAAATTGACGATTTAACAAAAAGACGATTTTATGAATTGTTGATATTAAAAACACAGCCAAGTGTAAAAGAACTCAAAAGGCACATTGAAACTTTAACTTTTGAACGTGTTGGCTTATCAGGGAATCACAAAGATTCTTTTGAAGAAGTAGTAAATAAAATCCAACCGCAACAAGTAAAAGACCTAGTAAAATCACATTACTTTTTTGAATTTTTAAATATCGGTAAACCACATTTAATTGAAGAAACTGAATTAGAACAAGCTCTAGTGTCTCAATTGCAACAGTTTATTACGGAACTTGGAAATGGATTTTGTTTTGAAGCGCGTCAAAAGCGCATTTTAATTGGTGATGAATATTATTTTATTGATTTAGTTTTCTATCATCGAATTTTGAAGTGTCACGTATTGATTGAATTAAAAACAGAAATTGCAAAACATGAACACATAGGTCAGCTAAAATCGTATTTACAACATTACAAGAAAAAAGTTCAAGAAGAAAACGACAATCCACCAGTTGGGATTTTACTGGTAACAAATCAAAATAAAACATTAGTAGAATACGCAATTGCCGACAGCGACTTAGATATTTTTGTAAGCAAATATCAACTACAATTGCCAGACAAATCTAAGTTAGAAGCTTTTATAAACAATGAATTAAAGAATACTAAATAAATGAATCCCAGCACAAAATAACAAAAAAAAGCAAGCGGAGAAAAGTTCATACATGTTTGTCGCAAAATTCTTACTTTAAACTGTTAATCAATAATAATTTCTCAAATCATCATCTAATTTAAAAAACACAACAAAATAATAAAATTAACTGCTCCTTTTGATTTCCATCCAAAAATCCTTACATTTACATTTCAAAATTCAATAGTATGAAAGTTTTCGATTTAGATATGATTCAACAGGTTTACCCTTTAACTCCCCAGTTAAATGCAGCAGCTCAAAAAGCGGTAAGCAAAACTTAATTCAAAAATAAACTAAAATTTGAATAATTCAAAAAAATACTTATATTTGTGTTAGTTTTTTTGAGTAAATAAATGTACAAGGCTATAGAAATAGATCGTGAAAATTTAACTCTAATGGGTGTTCAATTTTCTGATTTAAAAACATTAGAAAATACGGCTAATGCTATTGGAACAAATATGTTTGAAGGTTTTGAACCCACCAAGGAATTAATTCAACTTTATATCGATTGGAAAACCGCTCTTATTTCTGACTCAGACTTATTGATGAAGTTACATTCCATTTATGGAAAATGACTATAAGTATTTAGACCCAGATTTCAAATACACAAACGAAAATGGAGTTCTCAATAATTTATCCAATATTAAAGATGAAAAAGTACTTTTAGTATTTGAAAGCTTAAAGGTTTCAAAAAGAGTTGAAGAATTAACCGAAAACCCAATAAAAATTGAAAATTCAAATTCTTTGCTCAAAATTCACTATCATTTGTTTCAAGATGTTTATGAATGGGCCGGACAAGTAAGAACCATAAACATTAGTAAAGATGGGAAACCATTTTTTGAAGGAGAACGATTTACAAATGCATTTCTATATATTGATTCATTAATTTCAGAATATCGCAACATAAAAAAAGCGAATAAAAAAGGTATAGCATCTAAGTTAGCAGAAATTTTAGATAATGTAAATTTTATGCATCCTTTTAGGGAGGGTAACGGACGAACTCAAAGAGAGTTTATTAGATTATTAGCTGCTGAAAAAGGACTGATTTTAAATCTTAATCCCCCAGATAACAAAAGTGTATATGATAGGTATATGAAAGGAACAATTGAAAGTGATATTTCTACTTTGACCGAACTGATTTTTGATCTTATTTCTTCAAATAAATAATAGAAAAGTGTAATCAAGATACTCCAAATGATACCACCTTCGATAATAACTTTTTTTAAAGCAAAAAATAGTTCAATAATTTCTAATCCCCTTTGATTTCCATCCAAAAATCCTTACATTTACATTTCAAAATTCAATAGTATGAAAGTTTTCGATTTAGACATGATTCAACAGGTTTACGCCAAGTTTCCTGAGCGCATTGCAGCAGCTCGAAAAGCGGTAAACAAACCATTGACCTTATCGGAGAAGATTTTGTATGCGCATTTATGGGATGGTTTAGCTGACCAAGCTTTCGAAAGAGGGAAATCGTATGTGGATTTTGCCCCAGACAGAGTAGCGATGCAAGATGCAACAGCTCAAATGGCTTTGTTGCAATTTATGCAAGCGGGTAAGAAAAAAGTGGCAGTTCCTTCTACGGTGCATTGCGATCACTTGATTCAAGCGAAAGTTGGGGCAACTAGCGATTTACAAGAATCCTTAAATCAAAACAACGAAGTTTTTAACTTCCTTTCTTCGATTTCAAATAAATACGGCATTGGTTTCTGGAAACCAGGAGCTGGAATTATTCACCAAGTGGTACTAGAAAATTACGCTTTCCCTGGAGGAATGATGATTGGAACAGATTCTCACACCGTGAATGCTGGTGGTTTAGGAATGGTTGCCATTGGAGTTGGTGGAGCTGATGCAGTTGATGTAATGGCAGGAATGGCTTGGGAATTGAAATTTCCAAAATTAATCGGAGTTAAATTAACGGGGAAGCTAAACGGTTGGACGTCTGCAAAAGACGTAATTTTAAAAGTAGCTGATATCCTGACTGTAAAAGGCGGAACGGGAGCAATTGTTGAATATTTTGGGGATGGAGCGATTTCACTTTCATGTACCGGAAAAGGAACAATTTGTAACATGGGTGCTGAAATCGGAGCAACAACTTCAACGTTCGGTTATGATGATTCCATGAGAAGGTATTTGGCGGCTACAGGTCGTCAAGAAGTAGTTGACGCTGCGGATAAAATTGCAGAACATTTAACGGGAGATGCCGAAGTTTACGCGAATCCATCTCAATATTTTGATCAAGTAATTGAAATCAATTTAACAGAATTGGAACCACACATCAACGGACCTTTCACTCCGGATAGAGGAACACCCGTTTCAAAAATGAAGGCGGAAGCAGAAGCGAATGGATGGCCAATGAAAGTTGAATGGGGACTAATTGGTTCTTGTACCAATTCATCTTACGAAGATATGGCGCGTGCGGCTTCAATCGTTGAACAAGCTGTTGCTCATGGAATTACACCCAAAGCAGAATTCGGAATCAATCCAGGTTCGGAACAAGTACGTTACACAATTGAAAGAGACGGAATTATTGCGACCTTTGAGAAAATGGGAACAAAAGTCTTTACAAATGCTTGTGGACCTTGTATCGGACAATGGGATCGTGCTGGTGCAGAAAAACAAGAAAAAAATACGATCATCCATTCTTTTAACAGAAATTTCTCTAAAAGGGCCGATGGAAATCCAAATACGCACGCTTTTGTGACTTCGCCAGAAATGGTTGCTGCGATTGCAATTGCAGGTGATTTAGGATTTAATCCTTTAACTGATTTTTTAACGAATGATAAAGGAGAACAATTCAAATTAAATCCTCCAAAAGGCGATGAATTGCCAACAAAAGGATTTGATGTAGATGATAACGGATATCAAGCACCAGCAGCGGATGGAAGTGGAGTTGTAATTGCCGTTGCACCAGATTCTTCTCGTTTACAATTGTTGGAAAACTTTCCACTTTGGGACGGGAAAAATATTTTGGGAGCGAAATTGTTAATCAAAGCAAAAGGGAAATGTACCACAGATCACATTTCCATGGCTGGACCTTGGTTGAAATACCGTGGACATTTAGATAACATTTCAAATAACATGTTAATTGGTGCTGAAAATGCTTTTAATGGAAAAGCGAACTCAGTAAAAAATCAATTGACAGATACTTATGGCGAAGTTCCTGCAGTTCAACGTGCTTACAAAGCAGCAGGTCTTCCTTCAATTGTTGTCGGAGATCACAATTATGGTGAAGGTTCGTCGCGTGAACATGCTGCGATGGAACCACGTCATTTAGGTGTTCGTGCGGTAATTGTAAAATCTTTTGCTCGTATCCATGAAACAAACCTAAAAAAACAAGGAATGTTAGCTTTGACTTTCGCAACAGAAGTAGATTACGATAAAATTCAAGAAGATGATACTTTCAATTTCATTGACTTAGAATCTTTTACTCCAGGAAAACCATTGACCTTAGAAATTATGCATGCGGATGGTTCACACGAAAGTATTTCTTTAAATCACACTTACAATCAATCTCAAATTGGGTGGTTTAAAGCTGGTTCGGCTTTGAATTTGATTAAGTTGATGGAGCATTGATTTTTTCTTTAAGAAATAATGAAAGCTGTTCAGAAATGGACCGCTTTTTTTATTAAAATTGTTGAAATAAAAATATTATGTTATTTTCGCACTACATATTAAATTAATAATGAAAAAAAAATTATTTTTTGTTCTATTAATGTTTTCCAGTTTAACATCTAAGGGACAAGGCATTCACGCTGGACTTGGCGGAGGGTCAGAGTTTATAAGGTTAGAACTTGGATATTCCATTTTAGAGAATTTACATATTGGAGCACAAGCAAGTCCAATGTCTCGTGCGTTTGATATTCCTGCATATTATGCAGGGTATCTAAGGTTTAATTTTGAAGGACTTGAAATTAATGATAATTTAGGTAGGAACATGATTGGGTTTTCAATGATAAGACCCTATGTTGGCGCTTCATTTGGAACAGTTCGGTATAAATATAATGAATTTTTTTCTTCAGATAAACAAATAATTAACATTTCACAAATTGGATTTTCAGGAAATATTGGTATTGAAAGTTCTAATGGATTTGATGGTGTTTTTGCTAGCTTTGTTGAAATTAGTTTTGGTCAAATTCCGAATGCGTTTGATGATTTTTTTAATAAAAAAGAATTGGCAGACAATTCCTCTTCAATATCACTGACCTCCTTTTGGGGATTAAATGGTGGAATTCGTTTTTACTTTGGCAATCTTTAAAATTTTTTAAAATTAATGTTCCTAATTATTGAGGCGTAGGTTGATTTTTTTCATTTAATCAAAAAATCTTGCCTAAAAAACACCTTTTTGAACCACAATTCAAACACTGGATCTAAAAACTCATATTCACCATTTTCAAAATTCAGCATATCGCTATAAGTTAATATTTGTTTGTTTTTAGAAACATTTCTTGGAGTACCCAAATGGTATTTTTGCATTACTGCCGTAGAAGTAAGTTTGTTTTCTCCTTGGGACACAGCTTTTAAAAAATTGACTTGCGTTGCGCTCAAAATTTCAATTTCACGCATAAATAATGGCATATTGGTAGCAACTAATTCTTCAATAGCGTCATTCAAAATATCTTGCGTTACACTTGTTTTGGTTTTGTTCCAAACATAACTTGAAAACTGTTGTACGTACCAAGAATGATTTCGCATGGCATTGACAATAAATAAAGCTTCATTTTTTGTGATCGATTTCTTTGTTTTTTTAAAGTTCGAAACAATAAAAGAAACCCAACTCTCTGTTTTTATTTTTTGTAAGAGGATAATATCCCCAAAGCGATAAAAGGGTTTGGATGGTTTATTGAAAATCTCAGACATCATGTGCCGCTTGCTTCCATACAAACAATAACTTACATGATGTTGCTTTTGCCACACAGATCGCATTTTTTTCTCCAATTGTTCGTAACCATCGTATTCTGAAATTTGTTGAAATTCATCAATGCAAATAATGTACTTGATATTTTTCAATTGCGCTATTCTTTCAGGGAGATTTAGTATTTCATCTTTATTCTTTTTTAGCTCTTCCCAGTCAAACGAAATTTCAAAATCATTAATTGGATCAATCCCTAAACTAATTTTCGGTACGATTGCCTTAAAAAACTCCTTGCCAGATTTCATCCAATCTTCCCATTTTTTGGATGATTTTTTAATTACTTCTCTGGCAAATAAATTCAGAAATTCTTCTTCATTACTCGCAGCAAAAACATCTAACATGACTGTTTTCACATTTTTCTTTTCTACATTTAATTCAGACACAATTTTCTCCACTAAAGAAGATTTTCCCCAGCGACGAGGTGAAATCAACATAGTATTTATTCCACTTAATAAATTTTGTTTAATTTTTTTCCGTTCTTCATCTCTATTCGTAAAACAATCCAAATCAGTTGTTTTCCCAAATTTGAATGGTGTAATTTCTTCCATTTGCATTTAATTTTAAATTATACCTTTTAGTATTATACCTTTTAGTATTATACCTTTTGGTATAAACAAAATTACAAAATATTTTTTAAGCAAACAAAATAATTTAATAAAGTATCAGAAATGGGAGGCATTTTTTTTTCTAACTAAAAAAAATAAAGCATAAATCCAATTTTAGTAATCACTTATTAGAAATCTTATTCTTTTTTTGGGAGAATGTGGTAATTATGTAAAATAAAAAATTATATTTGTTAAAATTTATTAAATAACTTAATTATAAAACATGAAAAAATTATTATTTGTAGGGTTTTTTGTAGCTAGTATTGCTGCAAATTCAAATGTAAATGCTCAAGCTGTAGAGGAAGGGAAAATCCTTGTTGACGTATATGCTGGATATGGAACGGCTTTCAATGCTTTATTTAAATCAGCTTATGAAGGAACTGATTCAGACTCAAAACTAACTGCACTTGATGCAATTGGAGTAAGAGGGGAATATTTAGTATCTGACAAATTTGGAGTAGGTATAGATGCTACTTATAGTAGTATTAAAATTGTTGATCCTTATACTTCTTTATCTTACACTTATGATCAAAACGGAATGATTACAAGTACAACTGAGACTAAATATGAGCAAACATTTAGTAGTAAAAAAATTGGAGTTATGGTTTCAATGAATTATCACTTTTTAGAAAATGATAAGATTGATGCATATACTAATTTGGGTGTTGGTTTTAAAAATAGATCATATTCATACGAATCTACAGACCCAAATGGAGTTAATGATGATCTTGGTGTGGGTACCGTTCTACCATTGGCATTAAGAGCTGGTGTTGGTATGAGATATTTCTTTACAGATAATATTGGTATTAATATGAATATTGGTTTAGGTCAAGGAGGTTGGATTAATGGTGGTTTAGCCTTAAAATTCTAAAATAATTTATACTTTAGCAAACCCGATTCTTTTGAGAGTCGGGTTTTTTATTTTAAAAATACCATAAATAAGGTATTGCAAGAAAACTTCATCTCCTATACTTTTGTCTTGTTTAAAATAATTCTAAATAAGAGCCAGCGATAGCTGGCGATAACAACAAACGTTAGAGCAGTTGCTGTACTTAAAAAGCGATAGCTGGCTAACAAAAATGCAGTCATAAAAAAACTGTAGTTATAAATAAAACAAAATTAAAAAAGCGATGAAAAAAATTCTTTTAATTACATCAGCAATTACCATATTGCTTACTTCATGCAAAAAAGAAGGTTGCACAGATGAAACAGCACTTAATTACAATTCAGAAGCAAAAAAGGATGATGGGTCTTGTGTTTTTGATGAGCCAACTTATAGCATACCGACCACTTATTCTTTTGCAGACGCAAGTGGAGTTTCAACCGTAAATTACGATGGTCAAACAGAAAGACTGAACCAACTACGTGAAATAGTTGTTTACTTAAAAACTGGAACGAGTGCAGCTTTAAATGCTCAGCAACTAAAAGATATGTTCGCTAACACAAATGGAAACGCAAACGGAGCTTTTTCTTTTACATCATCAAAACAACTAAAAGACAAATGTTTCGAATTAGACAGAGTACTCTTTGAAGGATTTATGGACTCAATGGCAATAGCAAGTAACGAATTCTCTCAAGCAGCAAGTAGCGGTCAAGCTGGGAAATTAACGACTTCAGACAATAAAACATACCTTTTTAGCAAAAATGGTGTTGAGTACCTTCAACTTATTGAAAAAGGTTTGATGGGAGCTGTATTTATGAATCAAGCATTGAATTCTTACTTTTCAGAAGCAAAAATGAATGTGGACAATACAACTGCTGTTTCAGGATATAATTACACACAAATGGAACACCATTGGGACGAAGCATTTGGATATTTTGGTGTTGACCAAAGCTTTCCAGCCATTATTCCAGCAGATTTTTGGGGTAAATATTCAAATTCACAAAATACAAGTTTAGGTTCCAACAAAATATTAATGGACAATTTCTTGAAAGGTAGAGCAGCAATTGTTAATGATGCTTATTCCGATAGAGATGCAGCAATTGTTGAAATTAAAAAGACGTGGGAAAATGTTTCCGCTTATTCTGCGATGCAATATTTGACAGATGCAGCAAACAGCTTTGGAACAGATCAAGCTAAATTTTTACATGTGGTTTCAGAAGCTTATGCTTTCACTTTATGTTTAAGATATGCTCCACTTGATACTAGAAGATTTTCAAATGCGGAATTAGATGCCATTTTAGCAAAATTTGGAACTAACTTTTGGAATTTATCACTTGCAAAAATTAACGAAATTAAAGCAGATTTAGATGCGAAATATTAGAATAATAGGAATCTTATCTCTAAGTTTATTGAGCTTGGCAGTTTCTTGCAAAGACAAACAAACCAAACCAACAGATACTTTTGAGAAAAAAGATATATTAGTAAACTTAGCTGATAATTGGATTATTCCATCATACAATGAATTGAAAGGGAAGCTTGACAACTTGAATTCAAATTGGACAGCTTTCAAAGCAAATCCTTCGCAGGAAAATTTAGTTCTTGTACAAACTAGTTGGAAATCAGCCTATATTTCATTCCAAAAAGTCAAATTTATCGATTTTGGTCCTGCGATGAATAATGCATTACCTGGAGCTTTAGGTACTTTCCCAACCGATACAAGTGTCATTGAGTCAAATATCTCTTCAGGAAATTATGATTTGGCAACTTTTTCAAATGTCTCTGCCATTGGTTTACCTGCTATGGATTATTTATTTTTTGAAACTAATGCACTTTCAAACTTGCAAAACACAAATCGTCAGCAATATGTAAGTGATTTATTAGAAAAAATTACGAGCGAAACAAACTACGTTGTAACTAATTGGTCTACTTACAGGGCTACATTTATTGATGGAACTGGAACAAGTTCAACGAGTCCATTTTCTCAATTAGTAAACGCTTTTTGCAAAGATTACGATTTATTAAAAAACTCCAAAATTGGTATTCCACTAGGAAAACAAAGTCTTGGTATTCAGCGCTTAGAATATTTAGAAGCAAGGTATTCAAAAATTGGTAAAGAATTGATTTTGGAAAATTTCAAGACTTTTAGAAGTGTTTACACAGGTTTAAACGGAATTGGATTTGACGATTATTTGATTGTTTTAGAAAAAACTAGTTTAAACTCGACTATCAGCACTCGCCTTGATTTCATGATTGCTGAACCTCAAACTTGGACAAGCGATTTGGAAAACATGATGGTAAACTCAAGCCAAACGGTGGACGATTATTATACTTATGTTCAAAATTCATTGGTTTACCTTAAAACAGACATGACATCGGCCTTCGGAATATTGATTACGTATCAGGATAATGATGGGGATTAAGTTTAGTTTATAGTTAGTAGTTAATGGTTAGTATTACTGTTGATTGAGCGGCGGTGCATTGCGATGCATTGAACTTGTTTAAAGTGAGCTTGTTGTAGTGATTCGAAATCAACTTTTTTTAAAATGAATTCCAAAGTAGAAAAAATATTTTTTAAACAGGTAAACATTGCTCCATTGGTGGTTTTTAGAATCATTTTTGGAGCATTGATGCTATTTGGGGTTTTACGTTTTATTTCTAAAGGTTGGGTGGCAGAATTATACATAAATCCTCCATTTCATTTTACATTTTATGGTTTTGATTGGATTAAAGTATTACCAGGAAATTGGATGTATCTGCCTTTTATTCTAATGTTTTTCGCAAGTATCGGAATTCTTTTGGGAGCCTTTTACAGACTTTCAACTATCATGTTTTTTGTTTGTTTTACTTATGTTGAATTGCTGGATAAATCATTCTACCTAAATCATTATTATTTTGTGAGTTTAATTTCATTTTTGCTAATTTTCCTTCCTGCAAATAAAAATTTTTCAATCGATTCTGCTCGAAATCCTGAAATACAAGGCAAAGAAGTTTCAGCTTGGACCATTTGGATCATTCGTTTTCAATTGGGAATTGTATATTGGTTTGCAGGTTACGCAAAATTGAATTCGGACTGGCTTCTTGAAGCTCAACCCTTAAAAATTTGGTTGCAAGCTTACAGAGATTTACCGCTTTTGGGAGGATTGTTTGCTTCTAGTTTTTTGGCTTTTGCATTTTCATGGTTTGGTTGTATTTACGACTTAACAATTCCATTTTTCTTGAGTCTCAAAAAAACAAGAAAATTTGCCTATTTTGTTGTAATTATTTTCCATTTGGTAACATGGTTACTTTTCCCGATTGGAGTATTTCCGTGGGTAATGATTTTTTCAACATTAATTTTCTTTTCAGATGAATTCCACCAAAAAATCATAGATTTTCTAAAAAAATGGATTCCATTTCAAGATGGGAATCAAATTCAGAAAATAAAAAGTTCATTTTATAACAGATTTATTATCTGCACATTATCACTTTACATTGCCTTTCAAATTGCATTTCCATTTCGCTATTTGCTTTATCCAGGGAATTTATATTGGTCGGAAGAAGGAATGCGATTTTCTTGGAGAGTTATGCTCATGCACAAGGAAGGAAGTGCCACTTTTTACTTAAAAGATAGAAATAACGGAGGCGAAATTGAAATCCAAAATTCTGATTTTTTAACCGCAACTCAGGAAGATCAAATGGCAACGCAAGCTGATATTATTTTGCAATACGCCAATTTTTTAAAAGATAAATTTCAAGATACCACTTTTATCTTTGCAAATCAAAGCCATCGACTTAAAAACCCAAGTGTTCATGCCTCAATTTTTGTTAGTTTAAATGGCAGGTCAAGCAAAGAATTTGTATCAAAAAAAATTGATTTAACACAAATAAAGAATAATTTAGCGCCCCGAACATGGTTAGAACCCTTCTGATATTTGTTGCATTTTTTTGTATTAATCACTTTTTTTCGCAAGTGGATGGAATTGTCATGGACCAAAACAAAGGGAAAATTCAGGGCGTTTTGGTTATTTCTGGCACAGAAAAAGTGTATACCAATTTTGAAGGGAAATTTTTATTAAATCAAAAGTTAGAAGATTCTATTCAATTTATTCATCCAGATTTTGAGCAAAAAACGATATCTGTAGAAGAACTTTTTCTATCTAATTCACTTGTAATTCTGGAAAAATTGCAGCAAATCGACGAAATCAAAGTCATTCAGAAAAGAAATAATTTATTCGATATTGGATATTTACCTCCTGTAAAAGGTGTTCAAATTGCAACGGGAACCAGTTCAATTATCCAAACGGAAAGTCAAAACGGAGCAAAATCTACAGGGAATCCACGTGAATTATTTGCTAAAGTTCCTGGTTTGAACATTTGGGAAAGTGATGGTGCTGGCATCCAAATGGGAGTTGGAGGCAGAGGACTTTCCCCTAATCGCGCTGCCAATTTCAACACACGTCAGAATGGTTATGACATCAGTGCAGACGCCTTAGGTTATCCAGAAAGTTACTATACTCCTCCGCTCGAAGCACTTTCTCAAATAGAAATCATACGAGGCTCAGCATCTTTACAATACGGAACACAATTTGGAGGATTAATGAATTTCGTCATCAAAGATCCTGTAAAAAATTCTCCTTTTGAGTTTACCTCTCGAAATACAGTTGGAAGTTTTGGCTATTTCGGAAGTTTCAACCGCATAAGTGGAACGGCTAAACGATTTGAATACCAAGTTTATCATCAAGTAAAAAAAGGTGATGGTTATCGCTTAAACAGTGAGTTTTTACAACATCAATTTTTCGCACAACTTGGCTATTCCATCAATGAAAAGCAGCAAATTAGACTAGAATACACGGGAATGAAATACGATGCGCAGCAAGCTGGTGGATTGACAGATGGAATGTTTCTCCAAGATCCAAAGCAAAGTATCCGTGAACGAAATTGGTTCGAAGTAAACTGGAATATTTTGGCTTTGCACTACGATTTTGAAATTTCAAAAAAATCTGTGTTTAACATTCGTGCTTTTGGAATGAACTCTAATCGTTATTCCTTAGGGTTTTTAGGGAAAATCAATCAGGCTGATTTGGGAGGGAATCGAGAATTAATTGCAGGAGATTTTAAAAATGCAGGAGCAGAAGCACGATTTTTAACTCGCTATTCGTTTGGAAAGAAAAACTCGGAACTAAAAACAAAGGCAGCATTTTTAACTGGAGTTCGTTATTATCAAGGATTAACAAGTTCACTTCAAGGTTTGGCAAGTGATAGTTCCGATGCAAACTTCACCTTTTTAAACCCGCGAGATTTAGAATATTCTCATTACGATTTTCCATCACAGAACGCTTCATTTTTCATGGACAATATTTGGTTCATTGGATCAAAACTCACAGCAAATGCAGGTTTTCGATTGGATTACATTCAAAGTTCGTCGCAAGGATTTTACAAAAAATATTCGATTCATCCTTTAAACAATGATACTCTAGGGATTTATCAAATTAGCGACACAAATTCCTTAAAAAGAACTGTTCCTCTTTTTGGGGCAGGAATGTCGTTTCGTCCATCTACTTATACCTCGATTTACGGGAATTTCTGTTTGAATTACCGTGCAGTAAATTTCAATGACATTCGAGTTAGTAATCCAAATGTGATTGTTGACACCTTAATGAAGGACGAATTTGGTTCTACCACAGAAATTGGTTTTCGAGGAGCAGTAAAACCTTATTTGTATGTCGACGTAGCCTTATTTCATTTATTTTATGGAAATAAAATTGGTCTCGCGCCAGAACCAAATGGAGTAAATAAAATCCGCACAAACATTGGGGATGCACGCAACTATGGTTTGGAAGCATTCGCTGAAATGGACTTTTTCAGGGCGTATAATGATTCTGCGAAAAATTCTTTGTCTGCATTTGTAAATTTTTCATACATCAGAGCGACTTATATTCGTTCCAAAGAAGCAAATTTTGTTGGAAAAGAGGTGGAATATGTCAGTCCTATTATGCTGCGTTCTGGAATTAAATTCAAAACAAAACAATTCACCACACAAATTCAATTTTCTTACAATAGTGGACAATATGCTGATGCATCAAATGCCTTCGAAGCGAGTGGCGATGCTGTAATTGGTTTTATTCCAGCTTATTCGGTTATGGATTTTTCCATTAGATACGAGTTTAAAAAATGGTTTCAAGCAGAAGCTGGAATCAATAATGTATTGAATAGTTCCTATTACACACGTCGAGCAACTGCCTATCCTGGTCCAGGGATACTGCCTTCCGACGGAAGAAGTTTTTATTTTACTTTGCAGTATAAGTTTAGGAAATAAATGTGATTTTATGCTTTTTTGTAAAACTCTAAAAATTTCACTAAATTTGTAGTATGTCAAAAAAAGAAAAACCCGTTTTTATGAAAAGCATCTTTTGGGATGTTGATTTTGAAAATATTGATTACAATCTGCGCAGTGCTTTTGTAATTGAGCGCGTTTTTGAACGAGGTGATATAGATGATATTCGCAATTGCAGAAGGTATTATGGTGATGAACGCATTCGGGAAGTTCTTTTGAATGCAAAATGGTTGTCATTGAATACAATTTATTTGGCATCCGCTATTTTAGATAAAAATATAAATGAATTTAGATGTTACACCTCAGCACAATCGAACCAGCAACATTGGATTTATTAAAATCCATCCTAAAGCTAAAAGAATTCAAAAATTTCTATTTGGTAGGTGGGACAGCGTTATCCTTAAAACATGGACATAGAATTTCTGTTGATTTAGATTTATTCTCAACTGAAAATTTTGAAAAAGAAGAAATATTAAATGCAATCTTAGATAATTTTCCTAATACTGTTTATAAAAGAGATAACAATCCTGTGGGTATTTTTTGTGAAATTGATGGCGTAAAAGTTGACATCATTAAGCATCATTTTTTTAAATTAATCAGAAACGTAGATATCATCGAAGATGTACGAATGTTTAGTGACGAAGATATTGCTGCTATGAAAATTTTTGCAATTTTAAAGCGTTCCAAGAAAAAAGATTTTTACGACTTAGAAATCCTACTTCGGAAATTCAATTTAAGGCAGATAATTGACTTTTATCACCAAAAGTACCCAGACAATATGATGTTAATTTCAATTCCTCAAGCGATAATTTACTTTCATGATGCTGAGGAAGATGAAAACCCAATTAGCATTAGTGGTCAAACTTGGGAAAGCGTAAAATCAACATTGCAAAAGCACGTAAGAGAGTTTTTAGCTTAGTTCCTTGGTATTTGTATCTTTGCAAATAGTATGAAGGAAATAAGTCTAAGCTTAAAAGAAAATTGGAAACAGTTTACATTATTGGTAATTGTCAACGCATTTGTGGGTGGGATGGTTGGAATGGAACGTTCAATTCTGCCTGAATTAGCCGAAAAAGAATTTCACCTTGCGGCAAAGACAGCGATTTTATCTTTCATTGTTGTCTTTGGAATCACTAAGGCCTTAACAAATTATTTTACAGGTACTTTAGCAAATAAATTCGGTAGGAAAAATTTACTTATCCTTGCTTGGCTTTTCGCAATTCCGATTCCCTTTATCATGATTTATGCCACAAGTTGGAATTGGATTATTTTCGCAAACGTTTTGTTGGGTGTGAATCAAGGATTGGCTTGGTCGAGCACTGTGGTGATGAAAATTGACTTAGTTGGAGATAAACAACGAGGTTTTGCGATGGGTTTAAACGAATTTGCGGGTTACATCTCAGTGGCACTTGTGGCATTTCTTAGTGGATACATCGCCAGTGAATATGGACTTCGCCCCTACCCTTTTTACATCGGAATTGTATTGGTGATTTTGGGTTTATTTTCAAGTATTTTTCTAGTGAAGGACACTCGCAATTTTGTAAATTTAGAAAAAGTAAACAGTTTGATTCCAAAATTAAAGCATGTGTTTTGGGACACGACTTGGATACATAAAACCTTAGGCACCGTAACTCAAGCTGGATTAGTGAATAACTTAAATGATGGAATGGTTTGGGGCATTTTTCCCATTATTTTGGCACAACGAAATTTTAACATGGGAGAAATTGGAATGATTACAGCAATTTATCCAGCCGTTTGGGGTTTAGGACAATTATTTACAGGAAAAATGTCTGATATTTTCCCTAAAAAAAACCTACTTTTTATAGGAATGTTCTTACAAGCCTTGGCATTATTCGGATTTTCTATTGCGGAAACCTTTCCCTTTTTCGTCATCCTTTCTGTTGCACTAGGTTTTGGAACAGCCTTGGTTTACCCAACTTTTTTAGCCACAATGGCTGAAAACACGCATCCTGAAGATCGCGCAAAAAGTGTAGGTATATTTCGTTTATGGAGAGATTTAGGATATGCAATTGGTGCGATTTAAATGGAATAATTGCTGATTTATTCAATTTAAATGCTGCTATATTATTTATCGCGATTTTGACCTTGCTTTCTGCTGTAATTAGGGCCTGCTGAAAAAGTCAGACCCTAATTTGAACTAGATTTGAGTATTTCCTATTTGAAAAATAATTTTGGTGAATACTCAAAATTTTTGAAAGGATAATTTTTAGGCAATACTGTACTAGCTCAGCCAAATTGACTAAGTTTAGTACTAACCTCAGTTCGATTAATAAAGTGCCAATTGTAAAGATAAATCTACATCATATTTGATAGCTGGTTTTTTAGGAAAAAAGCTATACGCAATTAGGCCTGAAATAAGATTTGAAATGAAGTTAGTGA
>JBIKSI010000237.1:0-2931 GCA_044348665.1 Crocinitomicaceae bacterium | reverse complement strand
CATGAGTATTACAGCATTTCCCGTTTTGGCAAGGATTGTACAAGAAAGAGGTTTAAACAAAACCAAATTAGGAACAATCGTAATTACTTGTGCAGCGGCAGATGATATTACCGCTTGGTGTATTTTGGCTGTGGTTATTGCTATAGTGAAAGCTGGTTCCGTGGTTAGTGCTTTGTATATCATTTTGGCTGCATGTTTGTATGTAATTTTTATGCTCAAAATTGTGCGACCATTTTTGAAGCGAGTGGGAGATTTAAATTCAAATCAACAAAATTTGAGTAAATCAGTAGTGGCGATATTTTTAATTACCTTGATAATTTCTTCTTATTTGACAGAAATTATCGGAATTCACGCATTATTTGGAGCATTTATGGCTGGTGCAATTATGCCAGAAAGCAGTAAGTTTCGTAAAATATTTATCGAAAAAGTAGAGGATGTTTCCCTGATTTTATTACTTCCCTTGTTTTTTGTTTTCACAGGTTTACGCACTCAAATCGGTTTATTGAACGACATTTCTTTGTGGGAAATCACAGGTATTGTAATTGCGGTTTCTGTGACAGGAAAATTTGTTGGAAGTGCTTTAGCTGCGAAATTTGTTGGTCAAAATTGGAAAGATAGTTTGAGTATTGGAGCACTTATGAACACGCGTGGCTTGATGGAATTGGTGGTTTTAAATATCGGGTATGATTTGGGAGTATTAACTCCTGAGATTTTCGCTATGTTTGTGATTATGGCCTTAGTAACCACTTTTATGACAGGTCCAAGTTTAGACTTAATCGAATGGTTGTTTAGAAAACAAAAAACTGAAATTCCTGCAGAGATTTCAAAAATCAGTAAATTTAAAATTTTAATATCCTTTGGAAACCCTGAAAAAGGAAGTGTTTTGCTCAAATTAGCAAATAGTTTGGTGAAAAAGAACAAGGAAAATTCGGAAATATCAGCACTACATATTGCACAAACAGATGTTGTTCATCAATATGAAATTGAATCTTATGAAAGCGATATTTTTGCACCAATTGTTGAAGAATCTCAACAATTAAAACAAAAAGTTATTACCTTATTTAAAACGAGTGTTGACATAGAAAATGAGATTGTTGATATGGTCAACAAAAGTGAATATGATTTGATGCTGATTGGAACAAGCCGCTCGATCTTTGAAGGATCTTTATTGGGTAAAGTCTTAGGTTTTACTACGAGAATCATCAATCCTGATCGAATCATGAACAAACTTCAAGGCAAGGAAAAATTATTTGAATCTTCGCCTTTTGATGATAGAACGCATCAGATTTTAATGGAAACGAAGACTCCATTGGGAATTTTGATGGACAAAAGTTTTGAAAAATTAGACCAAATTGCCTTGGTAATCAATCAGGAAGAAGATTTTTATCTGTTTGAATACTTACAAAAGCTGATTTACAACAACGATTCACAAATCCTTTTGGTAGATAAAAATGATTTACTCAATGCGAATTCGCAATACAAAGAGCAGATTCGTTCCATCGAACTCAGTATGCCAAATAACATTGCAATTACAAATTCATTAAGTCACGTTTCCTATCCATATGGAAATCAAGATTTAGTAATCATGGATGTGAAATTATGGATTGAATTGCTACAAAGTGCTGATTTTGATGTGAATAAATTGCCTTCAGTATTGTTGTTTAGAAATTAAAAATTTGCCTCTTATTTATAGAAGGGATAAGAAAATCACCATGATTGTTCCTGGGAATATGATAATAAAGGAAGCAACTCGTGTAAAATTAAACCAGGCACTTTGTCTTCTAAAAACGTAGGTAAATAAAGGGATAAGTAAGAAAATTTGAAATGCTGGAAACCATTCAAAAACTGACATTTTCCGCATTTCCTCATATTTCAAGCTTGGATTCCCCTCAGTTTTCATTTTAAAACTTAATTTTTTGCCTGTCCTAAAAATTGGGGAATACGTAATTTCAAGGCTATTTTCCACACGATTGCTCCAATCGACAATACTTGGTGTGAACATATAACCCTCAACATCTAAAACCTTGTGCCAAGTATATTCCCAATCTCGGTTGATTTTCCAAGATTTTTCAGAAAGCTCTTTTGTTGGACCATCAACAAAAAATTCGATGGTAGTAATAAGAAACATGCTTGAACAAAATATAACAACAATTTTAAATAGCAGCCATTGTTTACCAGAAGTTATTCGCTCATAAAATTCCTTTTCCTCACGTTGTTCTCTTTCTCTTTTTAGTCTAATTTTTTCTGCTGCAATTCGCAGTAACTCTTCTTGGTTTGAATTTCTTGCCATCTTTTTTATTTATGACTACAATAATACAAAATCTTTTTAAATGGTAGAAATATACTTAGTTCTCTAATAAAATGCTTCAAATTCTATGAGTATTTAGGGTCTGCTGACCACGATAGTAGCACCGCAGGTAAAAGGTCATAAATGATTCAGATATGAAGTATTTTCTTGGAAAATGTACATTGATACATCGATAAGAAAAGACGAGAATATGGATTATTTATGGCTAAACAACGGAATTTGGAATTAAATTCCGTTCTTTTTTTTATAAAATATTATCTTTCTCTACTTTCTAATAATTACTGAATTTTTGGGAACAATTATAGCTTGATTCTTTTTTTGTAGTGGTATCAGTATAGATAATAGCGATTACATTTCCAATAGTGTCCAATAAATTATCTAGGATACTGCCTTTGGCGGTGCAAACTTTTCAAATTATATCGGCATTATACTTAATTATTTTTGGACGATCTATCAGGTGTATGTGGTATAAATTACATTTGAAAAAACTTTATTCATAAAATGAAAAATCCCAAATCTTTCGAAATGGGATTAAATTTACAAACTTTTTATTATACCCGTTCATGTTTATAATTTAGTCCAATAAGTTGAACGATTTATTAACTATGACGGCATAATACGAA
>JBIKSI010000238.1:0-2931 GCA_044348665.1 Crocinitomicaceae bacterium | reverse complement strand
AACATATTTTGGTCGAGATGCACGGTTTTTTGAAAGTTTTTTCATTTTTCCTTGCACTTGGTTGTGCAAAAATAAGCTATAACCCACAAAAATCAAAGGTTTATACTTTTTCAGCAGACCCTATTTATTTTAATCCCAAAGACGTGGTGAGCGGAGATTTTTATTGGGCAAATAGAATAGAAAATCAGATTTACATTTGTGTGGCAGATAGCACTGGACACGGGATTCCTGGAGCTTTTATGAGTTTATTGAACATTTCATTAATGAATGAGGCGCTTTTTAGTAAAGGAATTGAAGAAAGCAATTTATTACTTGATTTTGTGCGTAAAATTTTGATTCTTGGATTAAAAAAAGATGAAAGTGGACTTGGTGGAAACGATGGAATGGATTGTGTTTTCATCAAAATAAATTTAGATACACATATTTTGACATTCTCTGGCGCGAATAATCCCCTTTGGATTGTGAGAAATAACGAATTGATTGTCTTGAAACCCGACAAAATGCCCGTTGGAAGGTCACCAAAAAAAGACATACCTTTTTCCATTCAAGAATGTCAACTGCAAAAAGGCGATTCAATATTTTTATTTTCCGATGGCTTTCCGGATCAATTTGGCGGACCAAAAGAGAAGAAGTTTAAATACAAGGCTTTTGAAGAATTGTTGCTAAAAAATGTGAACTTACCAATGACGATTCAAAAAGAACTTATTGAAAAAACATTTTTAGATTGGAAAGGCGAAATTGAGCAAACAGACGACGTATGCGTGCTTGGTTTGAAAATGTGAAATTGGAATGGGTAAAACTACAACATGATTTTTATTATGGAAACTTTCTTGACTATATAGCAAGATGTTCGTCTTTTACTTTTTCAAAACAGTAAACAATTCTGAAATTTGTTGATCTTTTTCTTTAATAATAGCTTTTAGAGATGAAATTTCATCTTTTAAAATATTAATAATTTCATTTTGCAAATCATCTTGCTTTTTGTTGTAATTGTTTACAACAGCATTTGTAATACTTTTGTTATAACTAAATGTATTTGCTTGATTAGATTGGTTACTAAGTATTTCACCTGCTTCAATCTCAAAAATTTCTGCTATTTTTTGTAGTTTTTCTAAATCAAGTTTTATTTCATCATTTTCAATTTTGCTATATGCTCGTTGAGAAATGCCCAATTGGTTTGCCATATAATCTTGACTGTATTGTTTTGAAACCCGAATACTTTTTATTCTTTCTGAAATTTTCATCATGATATAGTTCTGTTTTAGAACAAAGATATGTTAATTTTCCTTTTGAAATATCTTTTTATGCAAATTTTCATACTAGACACTCGATTAAATAAAATAAATTTAAGGTTCTAAATATTAAATATTTAGTTCTTTTTTAGAACATTATTACCTTATGAATTTAATGTTTTATAACTATTTTTGAGGTAAATAATGTATTATGATTGAAAGTCTTATCGCTTTGTGCGCTGGTTTCATTGGCGGCATATTTTCTCAAAAAAAAGATGATAAAAGCAACGAATTAGTACATGTTACAGAAGAAAGAAAAAATTGGAGAAAGGAGCTAAAAGATTTATTACCAATATTCTTGAACTCACAGTTAAATGAAAACATAGAAATTGTTAGAGTACCAGATCTCAATTTCCTCGAAACATTAAAAATGAAAATAGAAATTCAATTGAATCCAAATGATAAAAAGGACAATCTTATTGTTGAAAATTTAAAAAAGTATATTGAATCAATAAGCAAAAAAAACAATTCTGAAGTTGTGAGGTTGAAAAAAGAAATTACAAATCAATTTGCTAATTTATTAAAACATGATTGGGAAAGAATTAAGAAGGAAACAAAATCTAAAAAAACGATAACACCTCTCAGGCTTGGGGCAATAATTTTTTCGCTCTATTATATAATTCCATTTATGGCGAAATTCATGCCCGTTTTCAAAGGATATAGAAAATTTGATGAAAAATTTGAAACTGAACTTCACAAAATTATTATGGTACTTGCTTTTACCTTTATTTTCACGTATTTAATTGAAGTAATTAGAAAAAGTGCTATGTTTTTGATGGAGTCTAGCTTTTGTACAAATAACAGTTTTACTAAATTATTAAATTTAAATATTAGAGAATGAAGAAAATATTAATTATAGTTTTACTAGCAATTTCAAACTTTGGAATTGCACAATTTGAATATAATTTTGATAGTTCAGAATATGTTAATGCTTTTAAAACTAGTGGTAATTTTCTTAAATTAAATCAAGGAAGTTATGATAAAAAAACCAAAGAAACAAATTTGGGTACATTGTCTAAATTTGAAACAGCTAATTTTAAAAAAGCATTATCTTTTGAATTAGAAATATTAAATTCTGGCAATTTTGCATATCCAGTTGTTTGTAGCGACAATGAAGGGAAAAAAATTGGGAAATCTCATTTCGATGAAGGTTACATTGTCTACTGGGGATATAAGGATAATGCAAACTATAATTATGTTAGAATAATGAGAGGGTGTTGTTATTATGAAAACTATTTGCGTTATGGAGTATTGAGATATTATATTGGAAGCAAGAAAAATGGAGTAGAATATCCAAGTGAATGGCACGATTGTGATGTAGATATAGGTACAAGTATTCATACATTGAGAGTAGAAGTCAATACTTATCAAAATGAATTTAAAATTTACCTTATGCAAGGTAAATCAAGATTATATAATGGCTATAATGCATATTCATCCTTGTTAGGTGCAATTCCATTAAACTGGAACGATACCTATAGAGTTGATGTAGCTGGTGGCTTTTGTACGAATTATAATAGTCCCAAAATCTTGGACAACTTTTCATCAAAGTTAAGGTGTTTTTAGGACACTTTTTTGTTTTGATAAAAATATTCATTTGGGGTTAGATAATTTAAGGATTCATGTCTTCTTTCGTTGT
>JBIKSI010000235.1:0-2960 GCA_044348665.1 Crocinitomicaceae bacterium | reverse complement strand
ACATTTTGAAACAGTAGTCAAAAAGCGATAGCTCTTTTGAGTGCGTTTGAAAAAGGAATAGCTGAAAAAACTTGAAATTGTAGGTGGAAATCGCAGCCAAAACACCTATCATTTGGAGCACTATTTATGAATCTACTTGATAGTTCTGAGATTACTCTTTTTAGGTGATGCTTATTTTTCAAGAAAAGATTCTTCTGTAAATAACAACATGAGAGCGTGCCATCAATTCGCTGGTTCTAAAGATTAAAGTAGATTTTTATTCTGGACCAAGTAAAGAATGAAAAAGGCATTAAATAATGCCCAAAAATTGACCTTTAGGGAATAACTTTCTACTTTTCTAAAAAATGTTTTGTGAAAAGAAAATTATTAGTAATTTTAGTAACAAATGTATGAATAGAAAATGAGAAAATTATTTTTTTTGATAATCTTGTGTTGTAATTTTGGCAGTTCGCTCCAGCTTTTGGGACAAGGGAAAGAAATTTCAAATATTCATTATTTTAACAGATTCATTAAGTTAAATGAGAATAAAATAAGTAAAGTTGAGAATATAAAAAAACTTCGGATCAAATTAGTCGACACCCTATATTTAGAGGCTCTAAGCAAAGATACGGCCTGGTTAAAAAAGCACAAAGAGGCATTATATCTTAATTTTTTATGTTATGAAATTCAGGCCCGCTTATCTCCTGATTTTAGTTGTTGTATACGTCAATTGGGATTCGAAAACTATAATAAATTTTATCAGTACAGAGATTTAAAAGGATTTCCACAAAAAGAAGAATACGAAAATGAATATGAATTGGCAAGCTATTTTCAAAAAGAAATTTGCATCAAAATTTACCTTCAAAACAATTCAAAAATATCTGAAATACCCGAATCTGCATGTGCTTGTAGGCAAGTGATCAAAACATTTATTGAAGAAGAAGATGAAAAATTATTTGCTGCAGAAAAAGCCAAAAAAGATGCTATTCAGCAGAATATTATTAATCGCCAAGAGGAAATAAAAGACAGTATTTCAAGATTGAATGAAATGGTGAAATATGAGCCGATTTATTTTTCAAACGGAAGTTTAAGGGCAGATAGTACGCACAAGTTAAAATCCAAGAATATTGATAGTTTAAATATTTTTCTTTCAAATGAAATGCTGCGTGCTTCCGCACAAGTGTTTAATTTTCATGTAAATAATTGCGCAAGTAGCAATGTTGAAAAAATGGTTGATGCACTGCAAATGCAAAACAACGAACCCATTTACTGGTTTGTCAAACTCAAAAAAATGAATGGGACGTTTATTTTATTGGATGATCTTCCTATTTTTGGGACTTCTGCAAGCTTTCGATTAAAGGTAGTTTCTGAACTTTTTTTGACTAAAATTTCTCCTTATGTCAATGAAAATGAAGTGGTTATTCTACCTTTTAAACTTTATAGAAATAGTACTTATACTGATAATCGAACAGTTGAGAATCGAATTGCGGATGGTTTTATTCACATCATTCTTCCAGTGATAGTTGATGATCCAAAGGATTTGAAACCAGAAATGAGTCCCGAAGAAATGGAATGGAATGAAGAAAATCGAAAACGTGGTATTAAATATGAAGAATAAACAATCTTTTTAAAAAGAAAAATTTTATGAAAACACAATTTCCAAAACAATTTAAGGAGCTTAAAACCAGACCTTAACTTAAATCAAAGAAAGTATAGTGATAAAGAAAACAATACTAAGAATTACAAACCTCAGTTCTATTGTAAAATTGAAATTCAGATTGACATAAAAAACTGTTAGTCAAGGTGTTTAATCGAAGGTTGAGCGGGCTAAATCGAGATTTAACAACGCTGAATAACTGGTTTTTATGCAAAGCACATTGTTCTGCCGCTGATAAACAACGATTTAATTCAAAACCCTTACGATTTTTCCCGATAAGTCGTCAAAAGTGTTTTTCGTAACTCATTGTTTTTAAGCGGCCTGACCGCACAACATAGACGCAGTCAATCCAATTTTAATAATCGAAATGAGGTTATAAACAAAAGAAGAGTCAGACAATTGGCTGACTCTCTTCGCTAAAACATAAAACAATAATTATGAATAATAATCTGAAGATTTAATTTTTTACAAATTTTGTAAATATTACTTTTCCAGAATCAGATTCCATTTCCAATGAATAAACTCCATTTAAGAGATTATTGACATCTAAATCAAAAGCAGTTTCATTAACTACTTTTTCTAAAACAATTTTTCCATCTACTCCATAAATCTTGATATTTGATATCATAGTTTCAGAATTGATATTTAATTTTTCGCTAGTTGGATTTGGTAAGATCTTAAACAAAATTTCATTTTCCTCAATTCCTACACCAGCTGCCTTTGAAACGACAATGTCATCCAATAGCAAATCGCCCTCATCAGCGCAATTATGGTGTCTAAACGCTATAATCACTTGATTTCCAGTATAAGATGAAATGTCATATGTAAAAGCAGACATTCCAATATTTTGTAGAATTCCATTATGAATTGCTACTGCGTTATTTAAATTAGCTAAGTTTGAAACTACATAGACCGATACATTTTCCGAAATAAAGTTAGGCGAACTTTGTGTTGAACCAACTTTAAAACTTAAGGTTACTGCATTTGCTTGATTTGGAATATCCGTTAAATCAATAAGCGGTGATACAAAATAATTATCTGGGGTTAATGCCACTCCTCCGCTCCAAGATGATGAAATCGCAACTTTACCTTGTGCATTTAACTCAGTATTAAGTGCTGGAATTGCCGTATTTGAAGGATTCACAGTAAAATCATATAATCCCCAACTATTTCCATCTCCGTCAGCGTCTACAACTCCCCAAGCGGTTGAAGCATTTGTGAAATTTTCTGTAAAAAGGATTGTTTGTGAATTTACAAAAGATAAAGACATCAAAAACATTCCAACTGTAAGTATTCTTTTTTTCATAATAATTAATAATTGTTG
>JBIKSI010000125.1:0-10417 GCA_044348665.1 Crocinitomicaceae bacterium | reverse complement strand
CAAAGCAAATTTCAACGAAAACACTGGGCTAAGCAATGGTTTTCACCTTTTTTAAGTCAAATTTTAACAAAAAAAGGTGCTTTTTTAACATTTGTGCTGCAAGTTGGGTTAAAGAAAACATTAGCTCCTTCACCAAATTCACTCGGTTTTTTAATTCGTCATATCGGAGATGTTGAATTACTTTTTGCTAAAAATGTTTTTGGTGATGCTGAAATTCATGTAAAGGCTAAAACGGCGATTGATAAACAAGATTCTGGAGAATGGGTTAATTTAGAAGAACTAATTGAATATGTCAATCAATCTGCTGAAAAATTGAGTTCGATTATTCAAAAACAAACAGAATCTGATTGGGAAAGTGAAATCACTACCAAAGAATTTGGCTGCAAAACAAAAAGCGAGGCATTTGGAAGAATCGTTTCTCATACAGCTTACCACGCTGGACAAATGGCTTTGATATTAAAGTATGGAAGCTAGGACTTTTTTCACATGTCGAAAAATATGTAAACTGTATCAAACAAAGATTAGATGTTATTTGATTTATAAAAACTGAGAGAAAACAGTAATGTAAAAACTACTCAGAAAAATTTATATTTAAAAACTGCGAAAATAATTTTATATCCAGCCATAATCGTACCTTTAACAGTACCTGAAACTTTTGAAATTCCAATTCTTTTTTTGTAATTTACTGGTACTTCAGTGCAATTTTTCTTCAGTTTTACTGCTTTTATTTGCATTTCGATTGTCCATGCATAGGTTTTGTCTGACATTTTTAATTCTTGTAAGGTATTGAAATCAATGGCGCGAAATGGACCTAAATCGGTGAATTTATGTCCGTAAAATAAATGTATTAATTTACTTGCCAACCAATTCCCAAAAATTTGTTGAGGAGTAAGCGAACCTTTTTCTCTTTTTCCTAAAACACGGGAACCGATTACTAAATGTTTGTCAGAATTTATGATAGGATTGACTAAATCGACAATTTCCTCGGGATAATCGGAATAATCTCCATCCATAAACACAATAATATCTGGAGGGTTTTGCGCTGAAAATGCAATTCCAGTCAAACAAGCACAGCCATAACCCTTATTGTTTTCTATTAATGCAATTCCGCCAGCTTTCTCAACTTCAGCAAAAGTATTATCGGTACAACAATTACAAACAACAATAATATTTCTAACCAATTCCTTTGGGATGTCTTTGATTACCAAAGCAATAGAATCTTGTTCGTTGTGTGCAGGAATAATTACGTCAATTATTTTTTGTTTCATTTTATAAATTCAAATAATGTGAAAAATGCAAGGTTAAATTAGAATTTTTTAGGTCTTCCAAAGTATCAATGTCATTTAAAGTTTCCAAAAGATGAAATTTAATTCGATTATTTTCTAATTCTTCGATTGTTTCCTTGAACAAATCTTCAGTGCTCCAACTTTTGTTCTCAAAAATAAAACTATGAGCCTGCTTTAATCCGATCAGATAATAGCCTCCATCATCCGCAGGGCCAAATACGGAATCAATTTGCTTCAATTCTTCAAAAGCTTGATGAATTAGAGATTTTGAGAGATCTGGTAAGTCTGAACCAATGCAAATTATTCGTTGAAAGCCTAATGAAAAACCATTTTGAAAGGCTTCTTCCATTTTTGCTCCTAAATCTCCAGGGCATTGAATAAATTTTTCTTGATTTTTCCATCTTTTTTCATCCAAATAATCTGAAAAATAAACATGAACTACACAATTTTTCAGGCTCAAACTTACTTCCTCAGTTAGATTTAATAAATGTTCATAAACCTCAAACGCAGCTTGGTTTCCAATAGATTGTGCCAACCTTGTTTTCACCTTGCCCAATTCTAAGTTTTTCACAAAAATAAGAAGTAAATTTTCGCTATTTTCTGTATCTAAGTTCATTTATGCCAAACTCCCTCCACAACTTGAACCAGCACCAGCCGTGCAAGCAAAACAATGTTGATTGATTTTAATATTTCGTTTCATTAATTTTTCATAATCAAAATTCGAAATGTGATTGCTGTCACTTGAATCAATCGATAATTCTAACATTTGGTTGAAATCACAATCGAATAAATATCCATCCCAAGAAACGGAAATTAGATTTCTACACATCACATTTTCTGCCGCCATTGGGTTAAAAGCTGCAATTAATTTGTCCATGTATTCCTCATACCTTCCAGCTTTCAAAAGAAAATCCAAAAATCGACTTATTGCTACATTTGTTATGGTGAATAAATCATTAAATTCAAGGTCAAAATCTTCTTTCAATCTTTTTTTGTAATCCAATTTTAACGCCTCTTGATTTGGCGGGAGGGAAGGTCCTCCGGGATTATAGACAAAATTCAGAATTAAATTGCTGCCATTTTTTCCGTATCCAACTTCGTTTAGCATTTTAATAGCCTTCAAACTTTTTGCAAAAACTCCTTCACCTCTTTGTTTATCTGTGTTTGCTTCTGTGTAACATGGTAAAGAAGAAACAACTTCTATAGAATGCTTTTTGAAAAACTCAGGCAAATCATGGTATTTTTTATTCGCTACGATGATTGTTAAATTACATCTTACTAAAATTTGAATATTTAGAGCAGTTAATTCTTCTACAAACCATCTAAAATTTGGATTCATTTCTGGTGCACCGCCTGTTAAATCGACCGTTTTCAAAAGAGGATTCTTCTTCAAAACATCTAAACAAAGCTGCATCGTATCTTTTGACATAATTTCAGTACGATCTGGACCGGCATCAACGTGACAATGTTCACAAACTTGATTACACATTTTCCCCAAATTTATTTGCAAAGTATCGATTTCCCTTACTGTTAATGGAAATAAATTCGTAGCTGCTAATCTTGATTCAAAGGAAAGACATGTTGATTTTTCACTTAAAATTTCTAATTGCTTCTGCGAATTACTTAAAATGTTTTTGGATTTTTTAAGGCTAATCATGTTAAATTTTTAATCATAAATTATTGTTAATAAATATTTTGTATAATATTACTTAAACTTTTAATTTAATCATTTCTGTCAAAAAAGAAAAGTCAAAATTGAATTTTATTTTTCAATTTGTTTATAAGAAGCTGATATTCCTTTTATCAAAGAAGAACTAAATCCATTGTGCTCCATTTCATTAAGTCCAACAATCGTGCATCCTTTTGGAGTGGTCACTTTATCAATTTCCTCTTCTGGATGAGCACCTCCTTCAATGAGTAATTCAGCAGCGCCTTTTACCACATGATTTACAATTTCACTCGCAGTTTTTGAATCAAAACCAATTTGAATTCCACCTTGTACCATCGAACGCATAAATCTTAAAACGTAAGCAATTCCGCAAGAAGCTAACACAGTCGCTGACTCCATTAAATTTTCATTAATTACAATGGTATTTCCAATAGAGTCAAAAAACGCTTTTACTTTCTGTGTTTTTTCTTCATTTGCGCGATCTGTAGCTATGCAAGTCATTGATTGTTTTATGTCAGCAGCTGTATTTGGCATTGCCCTAAAAACTGTAATTTCAGGAGATATTATTTTTTTCATCTCTTCAATTGTCACACCAGTAGCAACAGAAATCACAATGTGTTTTTCAGGAATTAGAAGATCTTTAATATCTTCCAAAACTTTTGGAACATCGTAAGGTTTTACTGAAATCAAAATAATTTCTGAATTTTCGACCGCTAATTTATTGTCTGAGGTGATAATTCTATTGGGTGCTTGTAAATTTGAAATTAAATCTATTCTCCTTTTTGTAAGGTAAAATGTATCAGATATCTCTTTTGTTTTGACTCCGTTTAATATTGAAATCCCTAGATTTCCGCAACCAATTATTGCAATTTTCATCTTGTTTTTTCTACAAATTTACGTAAACAATCAAATAAAACTTTAGTCAATGTTGGAACTTTTATTCACAAGTGTAAAATATCTACAAAAAATCAATTATTTTTATAAAAAAATTGAATCCTTAAAACAATGTACAAGCTATTTTTTATTTTCTCTTTTATGTCAATTTTACAAAATGTAAGCTCTCAAAATTTGACTTGGTCATTCATGCATCCTGTTAAAAAAGAATTAGTTAGTTTTGGAGAAAAAGGCTCCGTTCAAGAAAAACTAATTGAAATAGGGGAGTTGCCTGATCCTTTTTATGGAAAGAATGAAGAAAAGTTTTCATGGATTGAAAAATATGATTGGGAATTTTTCTCCACTGTAAAAATCGATAAAAAAGATTTGGATCGAGAATTTGTTGAAATTGTTTTTCCGAACATCGATACCTATGCCAAAGTCTATTTTAATGGAAAATTGGTTTTAGAAACATCAAATAGCTTTTATCCAAATTCAATTTCAATTAAAGATTTGGCAAAAATTGGTGATAATGAATTAAAAGTTGTTTTTGTTTCGCCCGTAAATTATCACAGAAATGCTTTCAATAAATTAAAATCAAAATATCCATCACCAAATGATGTAGGAGAAATTGCGGTTGCCTCGATGTCTAGAAAACCACAGTATCAATTTGGTTGGGATTGGGCCTTACGCATGACAACCATGGGATTTTGGGAGGCAGCGTTCGTAAGCTCCTACAATTCAAATAAGTTGACAAATCTAAAAATCGAAACAGATTCCATCGAAAAAGAAAATGCATATTTGACTTTAACAGCATCATTTCGACAAGAAAAAAACACAAATTATCGTCTTGAAAGTAAATTATTTGGGTCACAAGATTTACTTCCAATGAATGGGAAATGTTTTAAAATACCACTTCAACTGAAAAACCCTAAATTATGGTGGCCACGTGGACATGGGGAAGCATTTCTTTATGAAGATGAGATTAAAATTTACGATGAGAAAAATCAACTCATTGAAAATAGAATTATTAAATTCGGAATTCGTACAACTGAAGTCGTGCAAGAAAAAGATAAATGGGGGACAAGTTTCTATTTTAAAATTAACGGTCAAAAGATTTTCGCAAAAGGTGCAAACTACATTCCTCAAGATATTTTTCCAAGCAGAATTACCAACGAATCAACGATTAAATTAATTGAACAAATGGAAATTTCGAACTTTAACATGGTTCGTATTTGGGGTGGAGGATTTTATCAAAAAGATATTTTTTACCAAACTTGCGATGAAAAAGGAATTATGGTTTGGCAAGATTTGATGTTCGCTTGCGCCATGTATCCTGGTGATGCGGCTTTTCTCAAATCTGTTGAAAATGAGTTAAATTACCAAATTCCAAGAATTGCGGCTCATCCTTCAGTTGTCTATTTTAATGGAAACAATGAGGTCGATGTGGCATGGAAAAACTGGGGATTTCAAGTAAAATATATGATTAGTCCTGCCACACAAAAGAAAATGGAACAAGATTATGTCAATCTTTTTAAGGTATTAGCTCCAAAAGTGATCAAAAAACACACAAAAATCCCTTACGTTCACACCTCACCTTTGAGTAATTGGGGGAAACCAGAGTTTTTTAACCACGGAACGATGCATTATTGGGGAGTATGGCACGGAAAAGATCCAATTGAAGATTTTGGACTAAAAACAGGAAGATTTAACGCGGAATATGGTTTTCAATCTTTTCCAGAATTCTCCACCATTTCCAGTTTTAGTGAAGAAAAAGATTGGGACTTGAATTCTGAAGTGATGAAACATCATCAAAAATCCTACGTTGGAAATGGAATGATTAAAAAACATGCCGATATTCTTTACGGGAAAACAGCTGATTTTAAGGAATTTGTCTATTTTTCTCAATTGACTCAAGCAAAAGCCGTTGGAATCGCAATTTCTGGTCACAGGTTTGATGCACCTCGTTGCATGGGAACACTTTATTGGCAATTAAACGACTGTTGGCAAGCTCCAACTTGGTCAAGTATCGATTATTTTAATAATTGGAAAGCATTGCAATATCAGGTGAAAAAAGATTTTGAGGACATTGCAGTAATTGAATTGACGAAAGAAATAGGGAAGGAGAAGTACTATTTAATCTCAGATCTTGATACAAGTTTTGAATCAAAAGTCAAGTATAAAGTCTATGATTTACAAGGAAATGTACTTTTAGAAAAATCTGAAAGTCACAAAATTGACAATTTAAACTCCAAACAGCTATTTTCAGAATCCTCGTTAGAGAAATTTCAAAATTCGAATTACTTCATTGAATTTGAATGGACAAATCACAAAAATGAAACAAAAAAGAGAACCGTTTTTCATGAATTTTCAAAAATTAAAAAAGCAGAAAAATCAACTGTTACCTTTGAAATTAGTGAAATTGACGAAAGAAACAAAAGAGCAAAAATTCTGATCAAGAATGAACAATTCATCGCAAATGCATGGATTTATTCTAAAAAATTAGGAGTAAGTTTCAAAGAAAATTTTGAACACTATTTACCTGGAACACATGAAGTTGAAATTAATTTCACTGAAATCCCAAGAGTAGAAGATTTTGAAATGGTGTGGAGATAAATCAACAGTTGAAAAAATATTAAAAGTTGTTTTTATTTTGTTAAATTCTTTAAAAATGAAAATATTACCTTGGTAATTATTACCTTTGTCCTATGGAAATCGGAAAAGAAATAAAATCTACTTTCAAAACTTCGCAGCAAAAAGCGATTGTAAATATCAGATTCACCTCGAATTGGATGGCTCAAAGACAAAATTCCTACATGGCAAAGTTTGATATTTCGATGGCTCAATTCAATATCTTAAGAATACTTCGTGGTGCAAAAGATTTTATCAACGTAAATACAATTAAAGATCGAATGGTTGAAAAATCACCCAATACAACACGTTTGATGGATAAATTAATTGATAAAAATTTAATTGAACGTAAGAGGTGTGAAGAAGATAGGAGGGTAGTTTATGTCAAAATATCCGAACAAGGATTGGAACTTTTAAGTAAAATCGACCTTGATTTTATGGATGTTTTTGATTTCAATGATAGAATATCGAGCGAAGAAGCTGAAACTTTGAGTAATTTATTAGACAAACTGAGAGGTTAAAAACGCAATCATTTTGCTACTACATCATTCAGAAAAAACAATTATGAACAAATTTATTATAGCACTTAGCACAATATTTATCAGTACTTTATCCTTTTCTCAAGGTTCACAAAATGCTAAAATTGGTATTCTTACTGGAACAATTTTAGATTCAATTAGTGGAAATCCATTAGACTACGTTTCTTTGAAGTTGTATTCCGTCAAAGATTCGAGTTTAAAAGCAGGAGTTTATACAAATGCCAAAGGAAGTATCTATTTGGATGAAATTCCACTTGGGAAATATTATGCAAAAATTACCTTTACAGGATACAAAACCAAAGTAATTCCTAATATTTCATTTTCTGCTGAAAAGCCAAATAGGGATATTGGAAAAGTAGGAATTAATTTTGATAAAGGTCTTGATTTAGAAGAAGTTAAAGTTGTTGGAAAACAAGAATTATTATTAAATAATATAGACAAAAAAGTCTACAATGTGGGAGAAGATTTATCTGTTAAAGGAGGGACAGCAAACGATGTCCTTAACAATGTTCCATCCGTTGAGATTGACCAAGAAGGAAAAATTTCTCTGCGGGGAGATGGAAATGTCACCATATTAATTGATGGAAGACCAAGTTCTATTGCTGGTGGAAATGGGAAATCATTATTGGAGTCGCTTCCTGCAAACTCAATTGAGCGAATTGAAATAGTTACGAACCCATCTTCAAAATATGATCCTGATGGAACTTCCGGAATTATCAATATCGTTCTGAAAAAGAACAAGTTAAAAGGAATAAATGGAAACGTAGCTTTAAGTGCTGGAACAGGAAATGTTTACAATGCAACTGGAGCTTTAAGTATCAGAAATGCTAAAGTAAATCTGTATGGAAATTATTCTTACCGGTATTATGAAGGCTTTCGCGACTACGAGTCTAAGTTAGAGAGAAACATTGAAAATCAATATTTTAGATTAGAACAGGAGCGAGAAGGAACAGATTTGATGGTCAATCATACTGCACGAGTTGGTTCCGATTTCTATTTAAATGACCGAAATACCTTGGGTGTTTCTGCAACCTTAAATTTAGGAAAAAGAGAAAGAACTGGAGATTTATTCAACAGTCAATATGATATAAATTCTGCTTTGGAACAATATTGGTCTCGATCTTCTTCTGATCCTTCAGAAAATAGTGGAATGGATTTCAATTTGAATTACAAAGTAGACTTTAAGGAAGATAAAGGTAGTTTGGTTTTTGATGCCAACCAATCTTTTGGTTCTGAAGACGTATTAGGTTTATATTCTGAGGATTATATTTCAATTCTTGGGAACAATGATGCGCGTCAAAATCTAGATCAAAATTTAAATAATAGGGAAGTTTTTAACGTTACAACAGTGCAAACAGATTTGGTTAGAATTCTACCAAAAAATATTAAACTCGAAGCAGGAGCGAAGGCAATTCTGAGAAATAGTACTGTAGATACTTATTCTCAAACAAAAGATACGCTTTCGGGAATCTATTTGGAAGACACCTTATCCAACTTTCAATACGAATACATTGAGCAAATTTATTCTGTCTATACGAACTTCGGACAACAAATCAAAAAATTCAAATATCAAGGTGGATTGAGAGCTGAAAGAGCCTTGCAAGCACCCAATTTAATTAGCGATTCGCTTTCATTTAGTAACGAATATTTTAACATTTTCCCAACAGCTTTTGTGAAATACGAGTTAAATAAAGCGAATGAATTGAGTTTTAGTTACAGTAGAAGAATTAATCGTCCGACAAGTGAAAATTTGAATCCTTTTACAAGTTATGCAGATCCATATAACTTAAGAAGAGGAAATCCATCGGTAACTCCTGAATACATTAATTCATTTGATTTTGGATACACTTTTAACAAAGATAAAATTAATGTTACGGCAAGTGTATTTTATCGTCAAACAAAAGATGTCATTTCTCGAGTAAAAACTTTTGAAGAAAATGGAGCAAGCACTGTAACTTATGATAACATTCAAAATAGTGAGAGTTTTGGTCCTGAAATCGTGGTAGTTTATAAGCCTAAAACTTGGATGAAGAATGTTTTTTCTGCTAATGGTAGTGCTGTGAAATTCACTGATAATACAACAGAATTAGATTTCAATAACAGCGGATTTTTCTGGAGTGTTAAATATGCAGGAACTTTTGAATTTTGGAAAAAAACGGCTAATATTCAGTTAAATGCTCGTTATAATTCACCAATTATTCGTCCACAAGGAGTTGTGCAGCCAAGAGCTTCGGTTGATTTATCTGGTGAAAAATCGCTCAAAAAAAATTGGACAATTGGTTTTAGATTTTCGGATGTTTTCAACACGCAGGAATTTAGATTAAATTTTGAACAAGCTGGAACAACGCAGTATTTGAGGTTCAAACAAAATACGCAACGTTTTTACGTTAACGTATCTTATAAATTTGGTAAATATGAGATTAAAAAATCTAAATCTGGCGGAGAAGGCGGAGGAATGGACTTTTAAATTCTAAGCAAATAATCAAGGTGAATCTATTTTCATCTTGGTTTTGTTTTATTCTATTTAACATAATATTAATTATAAGACAATTTAGATAAGTCTTAAACTATACATTTGTAAGGTTATGAAATGATTAAATTCCTGTATAACAAAGTGTTAATATATAACAAAAATGAAAAGAATGAAAAAATTACTTCAAATAATCAAATTGTTAAAAAATTAGCTCAAATTTATGACAAATATCATATTTTTGCTTTACATTTGTGGTGAATATTACCGAAATAACATGGAAACCAATCACAAGCACGTAACGTGTGAAAATTGCGCATCAAGAAAAAATTCTTTATTTAATTGTTTTGATAACGAGCAAACGGATGATCTAAATCACCACAAGTCTTGTAATTTTTACAAAAAATCTCAAGCATTGTTTTTGGAAGGAAGTTTTCCAAGAGGGGTTTATTGTTTGAATGAAGGAAAAGTTAAGGTATATACCCGAGGTGACGAAGGGAAAGAACAAATAATTCACATAGCAACCTCTGGTGAAATCATAGGTTTTCGTGCTATGTTTAGTGGAGATCCTTACAAACTTTCGGCAAGTACTTTAGAAGAATCAAACATTTGTTTCATTGCTAAAGATGATTTCTTGAATATGTTAGATGTCAATGCTACTTTGAGAAATAACATCATGAAAGAATTGTCAAAAGAATTAGGCGAACGTGCAGTATTTATTACAAATATGGCGCAAAAACCTGTTCGTGAACGTTTGGCATTTTCATTGGTAATTTTAAACAACATCTACAAAGATGAAATGATAAATCTATCTCGTGAAGATTTAGCTAATTTTGTCGGTACAGCAACAGAAACGCTTATTCGTCTTTTAAAAGATTTCAAGGAAGACGGAATGATTGAAATTCATACTAGAAAAATTGAAATTATTGATTTAAATAAACTGATACAT
>JBIKSI010000234.1:0-2979 GCA_044348665.1 Crocinitomicaceae bacterium | reverse complement strand
AGTTTTTTCTTACTTTTTCTTAATCGCTGGCTGGTTAAAATAAAAAAATGATGGTGTTTTAACACGAAGGCACGAAGAATACACGAAGATCACTAAGGTGATTAATTCAGTTGAATTTAACTTTTTAAAAAAATGAAATAAATCTAGTTAAACAAGTTTTTGATAGGTTTTCCACCATAAATCAGGCATTTCGTTTTTCATAGCAGCTTGGTAATCTTCAAAATTACATGGAACTAAATGATGTCTTTCAAATTTTGCACCTGATTTTGGATAAGGCACTTCCATCCACCAGCGCTCAGATTTAGGACTTTTGTAAAACACAATTTCATTTTCAAAATCATCTAAATGAACAATAAATTTGGTGTAGTCTTTTTTTGTCCCGATTGGAAAATCACCTTTTCGTTGCGCATAGCCATCCAAAAAATACCAAATTAGCTCGGATATTAGTTGATTATTATGGTGATTATTTGTGTTTTTAGGAAGGGAAAAAATTCCGAAGGCGGTTAACTTATCACTAATTCCAGCATATTTAGTTATCTGACAAATTTGATCGGCATAAAAGCCGTTTGGAGAATTATTTTCTGAAGCAAAGTCTGCATTTCGAATTGAATTTAGATCCAAACTTAATAAATCAGTATTTCTTAAAAATGGTTCTGCCACTTTAAAATCTGCATTGAATTCTCCCAAACGACAAACATCGAAGAATAATTTTTCAAATAAATCCAATTCTGATTTCTTGACATAAGGAGCTTGCACGCCAATTGTAGATGCATTAAAAAGGAAGCAAGGTCTGTGCATCAAAATTTTACTAATAAAGGCAGATGACTTCAACTCTTCTTCCGGATCTCCTAAATCAAATTTCGAATCAATCGTTGTTAAATTAACTAATTGCTCCAATTTTTGATACGCTTCATACATGGCAAAAGTTAAATCTTGAGATCCACCAATTACGATAGGTAAAATGTTTTTTTTTAGTAATTCAGTAACAATTTGTTTAAGAGCAAAATAAGTGTCTTGAACTTCATTCCCCGGAACAATTACGCCTAAATCATAGATTTTAAATGACCAGGCATCACCATAATGCAAGTCTGCTAGGGTTTCAAAATACTCACTATGCTCATGTTTTAACTTTACCGCATTTAAGTCATTTCGATATTCTGGACAAGAAATTAAGGCAATGGAATTTGATTCCAAGTCTGGAAAAAAAGTTTCGGTGTGTGAAATAAGGTGTTCACCGATAGATTCAGATTTAAAAATATGATTTAATATCCTTGGTGAAAGATAAATTGAAATATCGTTCATATTTTAACTATTAATTTTGTTAGCGACTGAATAAGCGATTGTTTCTTCGAGGTCTCGGAATTTAAAATCCAATGTCTGCAATAATTTAGAACTATCGTACTCTACAATTGATCTGGAACTATTCACTGATTCTTTGGTTAGAGTTGCTTTTCCTGTAAAAAGAGTAAAAACAGCTGCTATTCTCCAAGCAATTTCGATGAGAAAATAATTTGCCTTAATATAAGGAGCCTTGATTTTTAATTCTTTGGAAATTTTCTCAAATAAAGATTTAAAGGAACAATTTGTCCCAGTACACAAATATCGTTGCGCAGTAAGAGGAGAATTTGTCAATTTTATCATTGCAAAAACAACATCTCGCACATCAACGAAAGCATTGGCACCACCTGTATAAAATTTTAGCCCTTTAGAAAGCGTCTTGAAAATTGTAAGAGAACTTTCATTCCAATCACCGGGACCAAACATAACGCTAGGGTTGATAATTACTGCATCGAGACCTTCTTCAATTCCTCTCCAAACTTCCTTTTCTGCAGTATATTTTGAAATTGCGTATCCACTCGTTTCATTATTTTGAGTCCATTTATTTGTTTCCACCACAAATGAACGGCCTTCTTTTTGCATTTTCCCCACTGCAGCTGTCGAAGAAACATGACAAAGTTTCACGTTTTTATTATCTAAACATGCATTAACAACATTAGCCGTACCTTTTCCATTTACCTTCATCATAGTTGAAAAATCACGACGCTGAAATGAAACTTTGGCTGCACAATGGTAAACAATTTTTGCACGTTTTATTTGCTCAGATAAAGTTACCAAATCGAGAATATCGCAATCAACCCATTCGATTTTATTGAATAGAACTTCGGCATGGGAGTTAAAAATCTTATGAAAAAGTATGTTAACGGCCTTTATTTTTTCCTTATTTCTATAGAGTGCAATAACAGCATCATTGTCTTTGACTAATTCCACTAAAAGATTACTTCCTAGAAGTCCTGTTGCACCCGTTACCAATATCATATTGCAAAACTATAAAAAAGTAGGTTGCAAAAAAACTTGTTACTAAAAATATGTGATTTGGAATAAATTCAAAATAATTAATAAAATCTGTTCAAAAACCTTTAAAACTGCATTAAAAAAAAGAAGAATGAATATTTATCGATTTTGAATGAACATATCATTGTTTACAAAAAACAAAAAAATTGTGTAATCAAAAATGCCGTCGTTACTTTGTAGGATGAAATCAACAGTTACATTATCACTATTCTTGATTGTCTTAGGATTCCAATCTTGTCAGTCTGAATACTCTGAAAGAATGTCGAAAGCTATTGCTCTGAAACAGCGATATATTGACATAAAAAATATTATGATTGAGTCAAATGATGAATATTTAGAGAAAACATTAGACGAAATAGAGGATGAAATAAAATTTCAAGCTAAAGTTTCAGGAAATGAAGAATTATTTTTGAAAGAAATTTGGAAACATTAAAAAGAAAGTTCTTTTGAAGGATCCCAAAAAACAATATTAAAGTCTACTACTTTATCATTGATCACATTTACACCTTCTACTCTTAGTTTGCGCTCCATTTCATCGGGTTCGTTAAAATTTGCTTTACCTGTTAGTAATCCATTTCTATTAACAACCCTGTGAGCTGGAATATCACCCTTTTGATGAGACGCATT
>JBIKSI010000124.1:0-10504 GCA_044348665.1 Crocinitomicaceae bacterium | reverse complement strand
ACACCTTTGAATCGAAAAAAAAAGACAAAAATTGAAGAAATTATAAAAATTTAGACCAAAATTTTGAAAAAATCAAATCAGAAAATCACAAGTTTTCGTTTTTAATACTTTTGCAACGGTCTTAGAACGGTATTTCATTGCTTTTTTAGAAAACAAGGCCTCGTATGAACCAACCTTTTCTTTTATCCAATCAAGTGTTTTCCCATCAATGTTTTGCGCTTTGATGTCAATTAATTCAAATTCGTTTCCTGGGTTTAAAGTTTTAAGAATACGTTGGTTCGTATTACAAGTACTTAAATGGTAAATTCTTTTCATAGTGTAAGTTTTATTGTTACAATACTACACAGAAAAAACGGTAAATGCAATTATTTTTGGACTAATTTTCCCTTAACATAATAATCAATTGAAATTAATGTACCATCAACTTCGTAATGTTTTACTTCTCCATGTTTTTTTCCATTTAGGAAAGGAGTTTCTGTTTCTAAGATATTTGGTCCAAAATATGTTTTTACTAAAACTAATTTCCCGTTTTCATAAAATTTTTCACTATCGTAAATTCCTGCGTCGTATTTTCTTTCGTAAGCTAGCACTCCATTTTTGTACACTTCATAAAAATAGCATTCCTTATCCAATTCTTTTTTTGTGTTTTCAATCAAAAAATAAGATTCTTGTAAACCTTCCTTTTTACCATTTAATTTTCGTTTGATCACAAGCTCACTAGCCGTATTGCTTATGTCGTAAGTTGTTGTTTTATAGATTATTGTGTCTCCTGAATAAATAACTTCATCTGTAAACTCTATCCCATCTTTCAATTTATTTAAAAAAATAACTTTTGAATAGCTTAGTTTTCCCTTTTCATAAACCATGGAATCTCTAACTAGTAAACGCCCTTCTTCCATAGGAAAATATTTTATGCTTGGACCATCAAAATATCCATCTTTAAAGGTAGAATAGCCCAAAAGAATATTTCCCTTGTAACCAAAAACCTTTCCTTCCCAGTTACCATTTAATAATGTACCTCTGTTTTCGACTCCTTTTTGTGGGTAACATTTTGCTGGACCAGAGTACCTTGCCTTTGTTGGGTCTAATTTTTTATAATAAAATTTTTGATTGGCGTCCCACGCTAAGTCGGTTTTGCAAGACAAAGTATCCTGTGATAAAACTACCACATTAGCAAAAAAAGTGATTAAAAACCCTAACTTTAACATTTCGATTGACTTTAAATTAAACAGTATCTTTAATATCCTAAGATTTTCAAGTAATCATTAGCTGTTTGTTCTTCCGAAAATAATTCTGTTTGAATTTTTCCATTTTCATCTCGCTTAATCAAAATGTGTTTAGGCTCAGGAATTAAACAGTGCTTCAATCCACCATAGCCTCCAATGGTTTCTTGGTAAGCTCCAGTGTTGAAAAATCCGATATACAAGGGTTTGTTCTTGTTAAACTTTGGTAGATAAATTGCATTGGAGTGTTGCTCTGAGTTGTAATAATCATCGCTATCACACGTTAATCCACCTAATAAAATCCGTTCATAATCATCGTTCCAGCGATTTATAGGCAACATGATAAAACGCTGATTAATCGCCCACGTATCAGGTAAATTGGTCATAAAAGAGGAGTCAATCATGTTCCATTTTTCACGGTCATTTTGTTGTTTTTGATGCAGAATATTAAAAATTGCACCGCCACTTTCACCTACTGTAAAAGAACCAAATTCTGTAAAAATATGTGGTTCTGGAATGTCATTATCTGCACAAACTCGTTGCACTTGCGTTATGATTTCCTTCACCATGTATGCGTAATCGTAATCAAACGCCAAAGATTTTTTGATTGGAAAACCTCCACCAATATTTAATGAATCAAGCGTAGGACATACCTTTTTTAAATCGCAATAAATTCGTAAACATTTGGTAAGTTCATTCCAATAATAGGCTGTATCATTAATTCCTGTGTTGATGAAAAAATGCAACATTTTGACTTTAACCTGTGGATTGTCGTGCAACATTGCTTTGTATACAGGTACAATTTCACGGTATCGAATTCCAAGTCTTGAGGTATAAAACTCAAATTTTGGTTCTTCCTCTGATGCAATTCTAATTCCAACATTAAATTCTTTTTTTGTTGCCGCCATTAAATCTTGCAATTCTTGCGTGTTGTCAACAATTGGAATTACTTCAAGGTTTGTTTTTTCAATTAATTTCGCAATATTATTGATGTATTTTTGTGGTTTATACCCATTGCAAATCACGAATTTCCCATCTTGTAATTTCTTCTTTTTGTACAAATTGAGAACGATATCAATATCAAAGGCAGAAGATGTTTCGATATGGACATCATTTTTTAATACTTCATCTAAGACAAAGGCAAAGTGAGAACTTTTTGTACAGTAGGAATAATGGTAATTTCCAGTGTAGCCCATGTTATTCATGGCTTCGCGAAACCAGCCTTTTGCACGTTGAATATTAAATGAAATTTGTGGCAAATAATTGAATTTTAATGGAGTTCCATATTCTTCAATTAATCTCATTAAATCAATTCCGTGAAAAATCAAACGATCCTCCTTCAAGTTGAATTCATCTTGCGGAAAATCAAAGGTTTGGTCAATTAAATCTATATATTTTGTTCTCATTATCTTTGCTTACGAAAAAAAAGAAACAAAGTTCTAAAAATTTATTGAATAATTGAGATTATTTCTTTCCAAACTTGTTCGGAGGCATTGTCCCAAGAAAATAGTTTGCTCCTTTTTAAGCCTTTTTCTGCTAAATCTGTTCTTAAATCTGGATTTAAGTAAATTTTTTCCATTGCATTGGCAATTTTTCGAACATTATATGGATCTACTAAAATTGCTGCATCGCCTACCACCTCTGGAAGTGAAGTTAAATTCCCAGAAATAATGGGAACTCCTGATTGCATTGCTTCCACCAGCGGAATTCCAAAACCTTCAAAATAGGGCACATAAGTCAAACAAGAGGCTGCTCCCATCAAATTTGCCAATTCCTCCAAGGGTAAATGTCCTGTGAAATGAATAAATGGTTTTATTTCTTCAGTTATTGTAAATGGATTTGATTTGTTTTTCCAAAGACTTTCACCAACGATTACTAAATCAAATCCGTTCCTATTATTCATTTTATAAAGGGAGAAAGCATCTAATAAACGTTGTACATTTTTCCTTGGATGGATGGATCCAACAAATAAAAAATACTCTTTTCCAGATGTATATTGGTTTCTAACGGCTAAGCAACTAGTTTGGTTAAGCACTTTAAAACTAGAAGCAGCAGCATTCCATGTAACAGAAATTTTGTTTTCTGAAACACCATATTTTTCAACAATATCATTTTTCGAATAATGTGAAACTGTAATAATTTTTTGTGCTTTTCGTGCGAATTTTGGAAAAAAAGATTGCAGATATTTTCTTGGTGTTGTTGGAATATCTTGCGGAAAATGTTCAAAATTTAAATCGTGAATGGTCGCAATTTGAGGCACTTTTGTTCGTAAAGATAAGTATCCATCTGGCGAGAAAAAAACATCAATTTTATACTTTTTTAGCGCTTTTGTTACCGAAAAATTAAACCACCAATAAAATAAAAATGGATGTCTTGCCGGTGGAAAAAGTACAACTGGAGTAACATTTTTGGCAAAGATGAATTTCTGATCAAATGGTCTATCAAAAAAGAAGAAAAACTCGTGCTCAGGATGATTTTCGACTAATCTTTTTGAAATTTCGTAGGTGTACCAGCCAAAGCCTTCCATTTTTTTTGGAAGTAAAAATCGAGTATTTATAGCAATGCGCATGGAATAAATAGACAGCTGTTTATTTTAATTTAAATAGGCAATCATCAATGCGCCAAATTTTCTTAAAACTCTGCATTCTTTGGCGTTCTTGGAAAAGGAATTGCATCACGGATATTTGACATTCCTGTTACGAACATTACCATTCGTTCAAAACCTAAACCAAAACCAGCATGAGGTACGGTACCGAATTTGCGTGTTTCTAGATACCACCATAATTCTTCTTCAGGAATGTTGAAAGCAGCCATTTTTTCTTTTAACACGTCTAAACGTTCTTCTCGTTGTGAACCACCAACCATTTCACCAATTCCTGGGAAAAGGATGTCCATAGCAGCAACTGTTTGCTTTCCTTCTGCACAATTTTCATTTTTTCGCATGTAAAATGCTTTGAAAGATGCAGGGTAATCAACAATAATCACGGGACGTTTGAATTCTTTTTCAACTAAATAACGCTCGTGCTCGGATTGCAAATCTGTTCCCCATTCCACGTCATATTTGAATTTTTTCTTTTTATAGTGATTTGAATTTACAAGAATTTCTATTGCTTCCGTGTAAGTTATACGTTTGAAATCATTGGCAACAACAAAATTTAATTTCTCAATTAAGGTCATTTCATTGCGTTCGTTTGCTGGTTTTGTTGTTTGTTCTTGTGCTTCTCTTTCCGATAAAAATTTCAAATCATCGGAAAAATTGTCCATGATGTATTGACAAATAAATTTCAGCATTTCCTCTGCTAAATCCATGTTGTCATTGATGTCATTGAAAGCAACTTCTGGTTCAATCATCCAAAATTCAGCTAAGTGACGTGAAGTATTGGAGTTTTCAGCTCTAAATGTTGGTCCAAAAGTATATACTTGACCTAATGCCAAGGCTCCTAATTCTGCTTCCAATTGTCCAGAAACGGTCAGGTTAACTTGTTTTCCGAAGAAATCTTCAGTGAAATCAATTTTTCCATTAACTATAGGTGGATTTTGTGGATCTAAGGTAGACACTCGGAACATTTCACCTGCTCCTTCAGCATCAGAACCAGTAATAATTGGTGTATGTAAATAGTAAAATCCTTTATCGTTAAAAAATTTATGAATCGCATAAGAAACTCCATGACGAATTCTGAAAACTGCTGCAAAAGTATTAGTTCTGAAACGTAAATGCGCTTGCTCACGTAAAAATTCCAAACTGTGCTTTTTAGGTTGCATCACTGTTTTTTGCACATCATCCGGATTTGCTTCGCCAATTATTTCAATTTCTGAAACCTGCAATTCAATTGCCTGACCCGCACCTTGAGATTCCACCAAAACACCTGTTAAGCCAAGGGCAGAAGCTGTTGTAATTTTTTTCAAAATTGCTTCCTCAAAATTTTCAAAGTCAACAACTGCTTGTAAATTATTGATTGTCGAACCATCATTTAATTGGATGAAGCGATTACTTCTGAATGCACGCACCCATCCTTTTACAACTATGTTTTCTCCTACTTTGGAGTTTTTTAAGACATCAACAATTTTAGTATGTTTCATTTTTAACCAATAAAAAAATTAGGATGCAAAGTTAATGAAATAAAGACAAAAGAACTTAATCTAGCCTATAAATTTAAGTTTTCTAGATTCAAGAAGAAAAATCAGCAATTTAATATTGGATTTTCAATACGTTTGACTTGGAAATTATATTTCCTTGAGGATCCTTTCCTGAGAAGAAGTAAATGTAAGAACCTGCCGCTACTAACTGGTCTGAAAAGTCATTTCCATTCCAAGAAAATTGAATGTCGTTAGTTGAGTAAACACGTTTATTTTCTTTATTAAGTATCGTGAGAGAAAAATCACTTAAGCCTTTAATTTCAATAGAGAAATAATCGTTGTTTCCATCATTATTTGGTGTAAAAACGTTTGGAAGTTCACCGATAAAATAACTTACATTTTGCTCAGAATTTGAATTGGATGTTCTGCTTTCCTCGACTTTTTCAGTAATTATTTCTTTGGTTTCTTCTTTTTTGTGTGCTGACTCGTTTGTCTCTATTTTATTTTCACTAGATTTTATTACTATAACATTAGTTTTGTGCAAATCTAATTGAGTTTTTTCGTCATCATTAGAGAAATCTTTAATGTGTTCAGTTGTTTTCTCCTCAGCAGTTTTTTCCAAATTAGGTGAACTTACTTGTTGTTCCTGTTGTACTTCGGAATTAGTTTTTTCGTTTGAAATTGCCTGTTGATTTTCTCTTAATTCCGAAGTTTGATTCTGTCTGCTGTTTTTAGGCTTTTCTTCATTTGTATTTAAAACAAGAATAGTTACAGCACTTACAGCAGCACTTATTCCCAGTGTAATCAAAAGTTTTGTGGTAGAAGAAATAGAACTTGAAACAGCAGTTGCAGAAGAGTTTACAGCAATTTTTGAAGCAATGGAAGACCACAACTCAGGATTCACCGGAGCCTCTTGATTTCCAAGTTTCTCAGAAAATAATTCTTTTATGTAATCTTTTTCTTCCAATTTCTATCTTACTTCTAATTTTTCCAAATACGCCTTCAAACTTGCTCTAGCCCTAAAATACTGTGATTTTGATGTGTCTTCAGAAATATTTAATAATTCACCAATTTCTTTGTGTGAATAACCTTCAATCGCAAAAAGCGAAAATACCACTTGATATCCTTTTGGTAACTTTTCAATGATTTTCATCAAATCTTCAGCTTCCAAATTTTGTGAAGTGCTATAATCATCATGGATTTTAAATTCAACATCTTCTAAAGAAGAAGTACCAGATAATTGTTTTTCTTTTCTTAAAAAATCTAAGCAAGAATTAACAAAAACACGTCTCATCCAACCTTCAAATGAGCCTTCGTTTTTATACTTATCAATTGAACTGAATATTTTTATGAAACTTTCTTGCAACACGTCTTCAGCATCGTTTTGATTTTTACAATAACGCATGCACACATACATCATTCTAGGAGCAAACTTGTCAAACAACTTTTTTTGAGCATTGGCATTTCCACGTTTACATTCGTTAATCAATGTTGCTTCATCCATAACTCTCTTCTGCTTTAATAGACTTAATTTTTAAATAAAAAGTTGCATCAAAAGTAAATAAACCTAAAAATAAATTAACTTTAGTTCGAAATTTATATTATTATGAGGCTTAATCTCCTGCTAACCAGTGTTTTATTGTTTTTGTTGTGTGTTACAATTCAAGCACAAAATTTTAAAATTATAAAAAAAGGTTACTGGTCTGCAAATCTAACGCTAAATAATACAACAAAATTGCCTTTTCGATTAGAAATTTCGGGTTCCAAGAAAAAACCAATTTTTACAATTCATAATGCAGAAGAAAAAATCCAATTAAGTGCAATAAAAAAAATCAATGATTCTCTACAAATTGATTTTCCAAATTTTCATTCATACTTGCGATTTATAGTAAAAAGTAAAACAGAAATTGATGGAACTTGGACCAATTTAAATAAAGGCAATAATTACAAAATTCCATTTAACGCTAAGTTCGGAATTGTCAAAATTCCAGCAGAATTTTCTCCTTTAAATTTAACTGGGAGGTGGAAAACCAACTTTAGTCCTAATTCAGAAGATTCAGAATTGGCAATAGGAGTTTTTAAATCAAGTGAGCATAATATTTCAGGAACTTTTTTAACAGAAACAGGCGATTATCGGTTTTTAGATGGGTATACATTTAACAATAAAATGGTCTTATCGTGTTTTGATGGTTCTCATGCCTTTTTGTTTACTGCTGAATATACCAATGAAACCTTAAATGGAATTTTTTATTCAGGAAAACACTATTCCACAAAATGGATTGCTACCAAAGATGAAAAATTTCAATTGAGAAATCCTGATTCTTTAACTTATTTGGTAAAGAAAGAAGCTTTCAATTTTAAAGTAAAAGATTTAGAAAACAAAGATTTTATTTTCCCCAACGAGCAATTTAATAACAAAGTTACTGTGGTTCATATTATGGGAACATGGTGCCCGAATTGTTTGGATGAAACACGTTTTTTGAAAGAAATGTATGAAAAATATCATTCCAAAGGATTAGAAATTATCTCTGTTTGTTATGAAACTCCAAACGATTTTGCCGAACAAGTACAAAAGGTTAATTTACTAAAAACACGTCTGAAATTAGAACATACATTTTTAATTGGTGGAACAGCTAACAAAGCTCTAGCATCAGAACAATTTTCTGTTTTAAATCAAATCATATCTTATCCAACGGCGATTTTCCTGAACAAAAATGGAGATGTAATTAAAATTCATACTGGATTTAATGGCCCAGGAACAGGGGAAATATATTCTAATTTTGTGAAGGAAACAGAGGAAATGTTGGTGAAATTGTTAGATGAATAGCTAATATTTCGCAATTTTAACTAAGAATTCTTAATAATCATCACACTTCCAAATCCATCCGAAATTTCGATTAATGATTCTGGAATGGTTTTAATAAATTCATTAATTGCCTTTGGAATTCCGTCCCAATTGTGATTATAATCATGAACTAACAATACGCCTCCTGCACTTAATCTTGGGTAGAAAAAACGTAAGGCAGCAATTGTGGGTGCATATAGATCAGCATCGATGTTCACAAAGGAAAACGTTTCGTGATCCAAATCATTGGCCGTGTCAGGAAAAAATCCCACTTTGAAAATTAAATTATCATTTCCTTGAATGTATTTTTTCACCTTTTCAACGCTTGTATCTGCAAACATATCTGTTGCAAAACGATTGTCTTTTTGACTTTCAAATTTTAAATCCTTACTTGAAAATCCTTCAAACGTATCAAACAAATAAAATTTTCTGCTTGGATCAATCAAATGAATTGCTTTTGCCGTTTCTCCCTTATGGACACCCAATTCAGCAAATGCACCTTTAATTTTATTTCTTTTTAAACGTTCTATTTGGAACCAAAAGTTGTAAAAACGTACTTTGTCCTTGTAACGGGATTCAAATTTTATTAATTCTTTCGAAAGCTGTTTATTCTTTATGGCCAGTTCCCATGCGTGTGGTTTATTAATTTTATACGACCAAAAAGACTCTAAGTATTTAAAAACAAGAATAAATAGAACTAAAAATAAACAGATGTTTACCACTTGAAAAGTGGACATTGAAAGAATATGAATATTCATTTTAAATAGAATAAAAGAAGCTTAATTTCAATCCAGAATTTTTAAATTCACTTTTGGGATTTTCCCTGTTTAAGTCATAGAATTGATGATTTAAAACAAAATTTTTAAATAGACTTAGTTCTAAGGAAATAGAACGCTTGTTTTGTCTGATGAATGAAAATCCTTGACCAACAGAAAAACCAAGACTTTGAACACTTTGATTTGTTGAGATTTGACTTGGATAATAGGTGACTATTCCTCCTGACTGCACATCAACTAATGTGTCATCAACTTGATATGCAACATCAAATTTAGTAAAATTGTACTGCAATTCAATGGGAACATACAAAGCAACATTGTTTTTAAATGCATCGTATTGACGTTGGTATTTTAAAGAAATGGTATAGAATGACTGGGCGTTGGTTGCGATGGCGATATCTGAATTTATTCCAAGGTAATTTTCGCGACCAAAATATTTGCCAATTCCTATCTTCAAGCAAAGTGGAATATAAGAATAAGTTCCGGCCCAATTAGAACTTAAATAATAAGCATCTGGAGAAAATTGATGATTGAAGCGAGACATAGTACTGCTTACTCCAAAACTGTATTCCATTTCAAAATCCTTTCTTGGATGAACGATTAAAGTGTCACGCTTTTTGTTCATCTTAAAACTTACATCTTCCATGAAATATTTATATTCTTCTCGTGTTATGGAATATTTTCTGTCGTAGGCATCTTTAGAGGTAATATCACCATCTTTTTCTTGAAAATTAATGATTTCTCCCTTTAATATTCTTCCATCTTTCATGTAAATCACATCGTAAATTACAGTTATTTTTTCTTTTTTTTGAGCAAAAATTCCTGAAGTTAATAGAAGGAATAAGATGAGCAATTGTTTCATAATTTTTTATTTACGAGCTAAAATTACTTAAAAACTTTCAATTTAAACTCTTGTTTTCATGATAAATATCATTCTTTAGGCTAAGTTTTATCTTGAACTTTGCAAACTTTTTAGCAATGGGAAAATGACAAAGATGGAATTAATGTCTCCAGCAGGTTCGTATGAAGCACTTGCTGCCGCAGTGAAAGCTGGTGCAAACTCAATTTATTTTGGTGTTGAGCAATTAAATATGCGCACAAAATCAACGCATAATTTTACGATTGAAGATTTGCCAAAAATTGCAAGTCTTTGTCAGGAAAATGGATTAAAAAGCTACTTGACCTTAAATACGATTGTTTACGATCACGACATTAGTTTGATGAAACGAATCTTAGATGAAAGCAAAAAGGCTGGAATTTCTGCAGTAATTGCATCGGATCACGCAGTTATGAATTATTGCAAGAAAATAGATTTAACGGTTCACATTTCAACGCAAGCAAACATTACAAATATCGATACCGTTGAATTTTATGCACTTTATGCCGATGTAATGGTGATGGCGAGAGAATTAAGTTTATTGCAGGTTGAACAAATTAATAAGGAAATAAAACGACGAGAAATTACAGGGCCTTCAGGGAATTTGGTTCGCACTGAAGTTTTTGGTCATGGTGCTTTGTGCATGGCGGTTTCTGGCAAATGTTACTTGAGTTTGCATTCTAATTTTTCATCAGCAAATCGTGGT
>JBIKSI010000021.1:0-32624 GCA_044348665.1 Crocinitomicaceae bacterium | reverse complement strand
GGACTTCCAATAAGTTTAAAATCATGTAAATCAACGCAACCACCTCCATATTGAACAACAATTTCCATAAAATTTCCAGAAATTGAAACATCTAAAATTTTGTATGGATCAGAACTTTTTTCAAATTCAGCAATAAAGGCTTCAGGATATTGTTCCTTTTCTCCCGTTTTAATTTCTTTTCCCGAACTCAAATAAGAAGCTGAATTTTTTTTCATTTTACAGGAATTGGAGCAAAAAAGTAAAATAACTAGAATTAATGTGAATAAATTTTTCATGTTTAGTTTGATGTCAAATTTAGTACCAAAGTTATGATTTTTATATTAAATAACTATCTTTGAACTCAAAATAAATCAATTTAGTAAAATAATTTATATGTCAATTTCAGCAAAAGATTTAGAATTCAACATGAATGAAGACCAAATGCGTTTAAAAATTTCAAAACTTGAAAGTGAATTAGCAAAAATTTATTTGGGTGGTGGAAAAAAAAGAATTGAGAAATTGCACGAGAAAGGAAAATTAAGCGCTCGTGAACGAATTGATTTATTGCTTGATGAAAATACAGAACGTATCGAAATCGCTGCTTTTGCTGGCTTAGGAATGTATGAAGAACACGGAGGTTGTCCTTCTGGTGGAGTTGTTGTTGTTATTGGTTATGTGTCTGGTAAACAGTGTATTGTTGTAGCCAACGACGCAACTGTTAAAGCGGGTGCCTGGTTTCCAATCACTGGAAAAAAGAATTTGAGAGCACAAGAAATTGCCATGGAAAATAACCTTCCAATAATTTATTTGGTTGATTCTGCGGGAGTTTATTTGCCGATGCAAGATGAAATTTTCCCTGACAAAGAACATTTTGGTAGAATATTTAGAAACAATGCTATCATGAGCTCGCGAGGAATTGTTCAAATTGCAGCAGTAATGGGAAGTTGTGTTGCTGGAGGAGCATATTTACCAATCATGTCAGACGAATCTTTGATTGTTAATAAAACAGGTACGATATTTTTAGCAGGTTCTTATTTGGTGAAAGCTGCTATAGGAGAATCAATTGACAATGAAACACTTGGTGGCGCAACAACTCATACTCAAATTTCAGGAGTTTGTGATTACAATGTGGAAAATGATCAAGAATGTTTAGCTACAATTCGTGATTTGATGAGTAAAATCGGTAAAAAAGAAGATGCTGGTTTTGATCGAATAAAAGCAGTTGAACCAAAACGTAAAGCACAAGATTTACTAGGGATTTTACCCGCTGAACGTACAAAAACATACAACATTAAGGACATTATTTCTTGCATCGTTGATGATTCTGAAATAACTGAATACAAAGCCGATTACGGAAAAACAATTGTTTGCATGTACGCCAGAATTGATGGTTGGAGTGTTGGAATTGTTGCAAATCAACGTGAAATTGTAAAAAATTCTAAAAATGAAATGCAGTTTGGTGGAGTAATTTACAACGATTCTGCTGATAAGGCTGCTAGATTTATTATGAATTGTAATCAAAAAAATATTCCATTGGTGTTTTTAACCGATGTTTCTGGGTTTATGGTTGGTTCTAAATCTGAGCACGCAGGAATCATCAAAGATGGTGCAAAAATGGTCAACGCCATGGCAAATTCTGTGGTGCCTAAATTCTCCATCGTGATTGGAAATTCTTATGGTGCAGGAAATTACGCTATGTGCGGAAAAGCTTATGACCCAAGGTTAATCGTTGCATGGCCAACCGCAGAAATTGCTGTAATGAGTGGTGCAGCAGCGGCTAAAACTTTATTGCAAATTGAAGTTGCTTCCATGCAAGCGCGTGGAGAGGAAATTACCAAAGAAAGAGAAACTGAATTGTACAATAAAATTAAAGACAGATACGATTCTCAAATTTCTCCTTATTATGCTGCATCAAGAATATGGATTGACGCGATAATTGACCCAAGAGAAACGAGAAAGGTAATATCAATGGGGATTGAAATGGCAAGTCACAAAAAAGCGGATAGAGCTTATAATGTTGGCATAATTCAAGTTTAGGTAGTTAGGAGTTGTTTGAGATGATGGAATTAAGTGTAAAAAGATATTCAGATTTAAGTGTTGATGAATTTCATGACATTCTACAACTACGAATTGCTGTTTTTGTGGTGGAGCAAAATTGTCCGTATCAAGAATTAGACAATAAAGACAAGCTATCTTTTCACCTCATGTTACGCAATGAAAATGGCAAATTATTGGGCGTCACAAGAATACTTCCACAAAATGTTTCTTATCCAGAAGTTTCCATTGGAAGAGTTGCATCAGATACTACTTCTCGTGGTCAAGGAATTGGACAGGAAATTATGTCGAAAAGTTTAGAGTTTATTCAACAAAAATTTGGTCATGTTTCTGTTAGAATTTCTGCACAAAAATATTTGCTAAAATTTTACGAAAGTTTCGGATTCTTTTCTACCGGAAAAGAATACTTGGAGGACGATATTCCTCATGTTGAAATGCTAAGAACCTGAGAATCTCAGCTTAAGAAACTAAAAAAGGCAGATTCAAAACCTGCCTTCATTTTTTATGTTCATTTAAAACTATTCCCAAACGCCCATTTGGCAGAACTTTTCAATTCTATCATCAATTCTTTTTTCAGGAGCAATTTTTTCTAAATCCTTTATGGTTGACTTCAAATAGCTTTTTACTATTCCAAACATTTCTTCTTGGCTTCTATGCGCACCATTAATTGGCTCTTTAATGACGTCATCAACAAGTTTATTTTTCTTCATATCAACTGAAGTTAGCTTTAATGCGTCAGCAGCAATTTCTTTGTAGTCCCATGATCTCCATAAAATTGAAGAACAAGATTCGGGAGAAATTACAGAATACCACGTGTTTTCTAACATTACAACTTTATCACCAACACCAATTCCTAAAGCTCCTCCTGACGCACCTTCACCAATGATTATGCAAATCACTGGAACTTTTAAGCGCATCATTTCGTAAATATTTCTAGCAATTGCCTCTCCTTGACCACGCTCTTCTGCTTCCAAACCTGGAAAAGCACCTGGAGTATCAATAAAGGTTACAATTGGTTTATTAAATTTCTCAGCCAATTTCATCAATCTCAAAGCTTTACGGTAACCCTCAGGGTTGGGCATACCAAAGTTTCTATATTGACGCATTTTTGTGTTAATTCCTTTTTGTTGACCAATAAACATAACAGATTGCCCATCAAGAAGACCAAATCCACCAATCATAGCCTTATCGTCTTTTACATTTCTATCTCCATGTAACTCTTGAAAAGTGTTGTTCGATACAGCATTGATATATGCTAAGGAATAAGGACGATCTGGATGTCTTGAAAGTTGAACTCGTTGCCAAGGAGTTAGGTTTGAGAAAATCTCCTTTGTTTTTTCAACTAATTTATTTTCAAGAACTTGAATTTTATCATTCATATCAACCTCGGTGTTTTCACCAATTTCTTTGGTTTGAATAATTTGTTCTTCAAGTGCTTTGATCGGTTCTTCAAAATCTAAATATACTGACATTTTTAGCTTATTTTAGTTAAATTTGAGCTGTAAATTTACAAAAATTGTTTAATTCTACTAACTTTGAAGCATGATATTATTTCCACCTGCAAAAATAAATTTAGGTTTGTCCATTTTAAATAAAAGAGAAGATGGATATCACAACTTAGAAACACTCATGTTTCAAATACCTTTATGTGACATTTTAGAGATCGTGAAATCAAGTGAATTTTCTTTTAAATCAAGTGGACTAGAAATTTCTGGGGATGTCAATTCAAACTTATGTTTCAAAGCCTATCAACTTATTAAAGAGGAATTTAATATTGGTAAAGTGTCCATTCATTTACATAAAAACATTCCAATGGGTGCAGGTATGGGTGGTGGATCCTCTGATGGGACCTATACTTTATTACTATTAAATGATCTTTTTGATTTGAAAATCAGCAAGGATAAATTAAGAGAATTAGCATTAAAATTGGGGAGTGATTGTCCTTTGTTTGTTGATAATTTGCCCCAATTTGCAGAAGGACGTGGTGAGATTTTGAGTCCCTTTGAATTAAATTTGAAAGGAAAATACATTTATTTGATAAATATAGGAATTCATGTTTCAACTAAAGATGCTTTTTCAGGTTTGAATTTGTTAAAGAACAATAATAATAAATCAAAGATCAAGGAAATATTATTGTCACCGTTAAATTACTGGAAATCAAATTTAAAAAATGATTTTGAGGACTCCGTATTTATCATTCATCCTATATTAAGAGAAATAAAATCTCAATTATATGAAAATGGAGCCATTTATGCATCAATGACGGGAAGTGGATCGACAATTTTTGCAATTTTTGATGAGATGAAAGAAATCATGTTTGAGAAAAAAATTGAAAAAGTTTTCGAAAAATTTATTTATGTTGAATGAAATTCGTATTTTTGATAAATAATAAAATTAAGATATGAAGAATTTTGCAGTTTTAATGTTGGCAATTTTGATTGTTGTTGCATGTAAAAAAGATGAAGAAACTCCTGTGACTCCACCAAAAGTGGAAATTGCTAAATACGGTAGTGGAGTTTATGATTATGATAGCAATTTTTATAAATCTGTAATTATAACGGGTGCCGGAGAGTGGACAGTTGAAAACATGAGATCCTCTCATTTTAGTAATGGTGATACCATTCCAAGTGGAATAAATACAACAGATATTACCGGCCTTGGTTCTCCCCTATTTTTCTTTTACCCAAATGGAGATTCCATTACGAATTTGAAAAAATACGGAAGACTTTACACCTATTTTGTTGTTGAAGATGGAAGAAATGTTTGTCCAAATGGATGGCATGTTCCAACGAAAGCTGAATTTGACACCCTAACAAAATATGTTGGTGGACAAGAAAATGGCGGAGGAAAATTAAAAGCCACCACTTTGTGGGCAGCACCAAATACTGGGGCAGATAACGAAAGTTTGTTTACAGGTTTGCCTGCTGGTTTCCGTGAACCACAAAATGTTTATAATGAAGTTACAAAATCTGGTGTTTGGTGGACAAGTACTCCTGATACCGCAAATAGAGTTTGGACATATTATTTAAAATATGGTTATTCTTATGTATTTAGAACTCCAGCAGAAAAGAATTTTGCTTATTCTGTGAGATGTAAAAGAAATTAATTTCAAAGATGTTATTAAACAAAAAAAATGGCTGCCAAATTTTGACAGCCATTTTTAGTTTTATAGAATTAATTTTAAACTAATTCAGCGTATTTTTTTGCTACTACATTCCAATCAATTACATTAAAAAATGCTGAAACATAATCAGGTCTTCTGTTTTGGTAATTTAAATAATATGCATGTTCCCAAACATCTAAACCAAGAATTGGAGTTCCATCACAACCTTCACCCATTAAAGGATTATCTTGATTTGGAGTTGAACATACACACAATTTACCACCAGAAACGCATAACCAAGCCCAACCAGAACCAAATCTTGTTGCAGCAGCTTTTGAAAACTCTTCTTTGAAAGCATCAAAAGAACCGAAAGCGGAATCAATTGCTGCAGCTAAGTCTCCAGTAGGCAATCCACCACCATTTGGTGACATTACTTCCCAGAAAAAATTGTGGTTCCAAAAACCACCACCGTTATTTCTAACAGCAGGTTTGTCTTTGCAAGCTTTTAATATTTCTTCAATACTTGCATTTTCCAAATCTGTACCTGCAATTGCTGCATTTAAGTTTGTTGTGTAAGCTTGATGGTGTTTTGAGTGATGTATTTCCATCGTTCTTGCATCGATATGTGGCTCTAAAGCGTCATAAGCGTATGCTAATTTTGGTAATTCAAATGCCATAATGTTTAATTTTAATTATTTTGTTTCCAAATTTAGTTATTTTTATTCATTCTAAATAAATAAAAATATTATAAATGCATAAAATCTTTTTTAGCTAACAATTCATCCTCTGATTCTCTGTAGTCAGGATCGTCGACACAGCAATCTACTGGACAAACAGCAGCACATTGAGGTTCATCATGAAACCCTACACATTCAGTACATTTATCATGAACAATGTAATAGACATCCATATCAACCGGCTCGAAAACTTTGGTAGCATCAATTTCTTCTCCATCCAAAGTTGTTATTAATCCTGCCAACGATGTTCCGTCAGAATATTTCCATTCTGCACCGCCTTCATAAATTGCATTATTTGGGCATTCTGGTTCGCAAGCTCCACAATTTATACATTCATCAGTGATCATTATCGCCATAGCAACTATTTTTTAAAATTTTCTGCAAATATAAACCCAAAAAATAGAAGTTTGTTCAATTGTGGCTAAAATTCTGCTTATTTTTGCAATAAAAATTAATAAATTATAGAAAAAAATCCCATGACTCAACATAATATCATCGTTGCATTTTCCAAACTAGCTCCTATTTTTGATTTATTGGGTAAAAATGAAAAATGGTCGGGCTACGAAATTGGAATAAATGAACAAGAATTTCAAGAAATTGATGAAGTAATCAAAAAACAATTTTATTTAAATGGTTGGTTTACGGAGAAAAGCGTCCGAAATTCGCTTCTTGCTTGGTCAGAATTATTAAGAGAGGAAAATTTAATTTCATGGACAAGCGCATATAATTTCTCCACAGATCCAAAAAGAATTGGAATAATTATGGCAGGAAACATTCCCTTGGTTGGCTTTCATGATTTTCTCTCCGTTGTAATTAGTGGAAATAAGGCCGTTGTTAAATTAAGTTCTGACGACAAAAATTTATTACCCGCCATTGTGAAAATTTTACTCATTTTTAATGAAGGGCTTGGTGAAAGAATTGAAATTTCACAAGGAAAAATTGGAGAAATTGACGCTGTGATTGCCACAGGTAGTAATAATTCCATGCAATACTTTAATCAATATTTTGGAAAATATCCGCATCTTTTTAGGAAAAATAGAACTTCAATTGCGATCATAGAAGGGAATGAATCAAAAGCAGAACTTGAAAGTCTTGGCGCAGATATTTTCACCTATTTTGGACTTGGTTGCCGCAACGTATCACAGGTTTTTATCCCTAAGGATTATGATATTAATTTAATTTTTGAAGCAATAATTACACATTCAGAAATTGTAAACCATCATAAATATGCGAATAATTATGATTATAATAAAGCTATTCATTTGATGAATCAAGAACAAATTTTGGATAATGGCTTTGTTTTATTCAAAGAATCAGACCAATTGTTTTCGCCCTTGGCAATGTTATTTTACCATCGTTATGAAAATCAGAATGAATTAGAACTATACCTTCATAATAACAAAGAAAACATCCAAGTTGTTGTTGGCAAAAGCTATGTTCCATTTGGAAAGGCGCAAACACCTGAACTAAATGATTACGCCGATGGAGTGGATACGATGAAGTGGTTGGAAGAATTGGGGGGATAGACATTAGATAATAGACTTAAGACATGAGACGATAGACATAAGACATGAGACGTAAGACATTAGACGTAAGACATTAGACGTAAGACAATAGACGCAAGACAAAAGACAATAGTTAGGTGTAATATGAAAAAGATGATTAAAACAAAAATTCTTCTGAGTACAATTTTTATTTGCGCTCAATTTTACGTGACTGCCCAAGATCAAGAACAAAAAAATATGAGATCTTTTGTTCCAAAATCACAGGCGTATGATATTTATTATCCGTTAGAATTTAAATTATTAGAAGGTGAAGATGGTATTGTAACATTCACCGACTCGATAACTGGTTTGAATATTACTATTAGTAGTTATATACTTGAAAAGAAACCTAAGGATGTTGATTTAATTACTCTTTTGAATTCATTTATTAATGATTCTTACAACAAACAACATAAAATTAAGGATTGGAATTCATACAAAACTAAATTTGACAATCTCGTCGAATTAAAAACAACTTTTGAGGATGCAAATTGGGTATGGTACGGAATAAGCATTAAAAAATCTGTTGTAATTCTTTCGATCAATAAAGATACTGAGATTAATAGGGACGATTTAAGTCTAGTAAAATTCATGTTAGACAACATGATAATTAACTGATAATCATACCATCAACTAAAAGCCATGAACAGTGCAACCAAAACTGAAAAGCGCACTTCTCCTAGTTAAGAATCGACATGAGACATTACAAATAATACAAAATATTAAAGGTTGTGGATAATTAGGAAATCGATTACTAGATTTGGATAAACATTAAAAAAAACAAGCACATGAAAATAGTTTTAGCCAGTCACAATGCGAACAAAGTGAAAGAAGTACAGGTTTTAGTTCCTGAAAAAATTGAAATTAGTTCATTGAAAGACATTAATTTTACAGATAAAATTGAAGAAACAGCATCTACTTTCCAAGGAAATTCATCCATCAAGGCGAATTATATTTATTCAAAATTGGGTGTAAATGTCATTGCCGACGATTCGGGATTAGAAGTTGAAGTTTTGAATAATGAACCTGGAGTATATTCTGCTCGCTATGCAGGTAAAAATGCGAGTGATGAGGATAATTTAGACTTATTATTAAAAAACCTTGAAGGAAAAAGCAATCGAAATGCTCGTTTTAAATGCGTCATTACATTGATTTTGAATGGAGAAGAATTTCATTTCGAAGGTGAAATAAAAGGAAAAATAATTTCAGAAAAAAGAGGTAATTTGGGCTTTGGCTACGATCCAGTTTTTGTTCCAGAAAATGAAGATAAAACCTTTGCAGAAATGGATTTGACTGAGAAAAACAAATTTAGTCACCGTGCAAGAGCTATGGAAAAATTAATTGAATTTTTGAAGAATCACATTTAATCTAAAATATATTCGTACAAGAATTTTTTTTGTGCAGATTCTAGCGGACGATAAATATAATAAATTACATTGTCGTGAATCGCGATTTTATCAATGTATTGATGATTAAATTTGATTTCACTTTCAAATTCGCCTGTTACAAGATTTATTTTTTTTAAGCTACAATTTCCATCTTTTTCAAAAAAAGCATAGATATTTTCGGTTTTTTTATCTTGAATTAGATTTTTTTTCCAGCCTGACTTTTTTGGAGAATAGTGATGAAAAATGGAAATTGAATCACATTTTTTACCTGCTAAATTGAATTTAAAAAGTTGATCTTTATAGTAATCAAAAACGTAAATTGAATCCTTATTTTTGAACATCGGAGCGTACAATTCTTTGTAATAAATAGATTGTGTAAAGTAATTCGCTCCAACCCAAATTTCTTTGTCAATGCCAGTTTCTAGTTCTAAATTTTTCGCCCAAAGTTTCGTTCTTACGTCAACCCATTTATACTCAGAACGATACAATTCCATCATTAAATCATCCTTTATTTCAATGATGTTTGAATATGATGAATCTAATTGGTCATAGATTTGGTAATCAAATGCAGGGTAATTTTTATTGAAATTTGAGAAGTAATATTTCGTGTAATTGGTGTCAACAATCGGAAATATATACTTCATGAAATAATTTTTGTCGTGAGTTGAAATTCCAATTTTACTGTCAAATTTATGTACTCCATAAACTCCATTTTCACAAACAACATGGGCATTTCCTCTAAAATCATGAATTAATTCTAAAGGTTTTTCTGGCATTTCAAATTCAAATGTCACTTTACGATTGCTTAAAATTGCAAGTTGACTTCCTTTTTTTAAAGTTTTTGGATAAAGTAACAAAAGTAATTCCGAATTTGGCAAAATTTCAAAATCTGCCACACTTAATCTTTCAGATTTAAAAAGCACCAAGGGTGTTCCATGCGCTTGAGCATCAACAGATTGAATATCTTGTGTTTTGGGAATCAATTCTATTTCTAAATTCATCGGTAGTTTTCCCTCTTGAAAATCATTGGGAGAATAAACACGTTTGAAATCAGCATAAAATCCATGTTTTACAGAAATTTCGAAGCTTTTGTCCAATTCAATTTCTAAATTTAATTTTCCTTGTTTATTCGTTTTCCCCTTGAAATTCTTATTACTTTGAGTAAGATTTACATTTGCACCTTGAATAAAATCTTTCGAATCACGATCTAAAATTGTGATGTTAATTGTTTCATAGCTTTGAGAAAAACTAAGAAAACAAGCTGTTGAAAAGAGGGAAAAAAATAGAAATTTCATTGCAAACATTTTATTAATGATTCAAAATAAAAGAAATTCCACAAAAAAGAAAAATCAATCATGTCTTTTGCCTTCAATCACTTTAAAAACATGAAAAGCATGAGGGAAAAGGGCATCCATGTATTCATTGACAGCATTATTTGATCCCGGTAAACACAAAATCAAGGTATTTCCATTCATTCCAGCGATTCCTCGAGATAAGAAAGAAAGTGGCATTCTTTCTTGACCATAAGACCTTGGGAACTCCATCAAACCTGGAATTTCCTTTTCAATAAAGGGTTTTACAGCCTCTGGAGTTCTGTCTCTTGGCGCTAAACCTGTTCCACCTGTTAAAATGATTAAATCTGTTTTGGACTCCAAATTTTTTCTGATTTTTGATTGAATTTCCTCAATTTCATCTGGAACAATAGAAAAATCACACACTCCAAGTCCATATTTTTCCAATCTATGTTTAATTGTTTTACCAGAAAAATCTTCCTTTTCACCTCTTGAAATGGAATCTGAGCACACAATAATTGCTGCGGATAAATTTTCTTTGATAGAAATAAAATCAGCTTTCCCTCCCCTTTTTTCCTTCAAAAAAATGTTCTTAATTTGAATGTTTTTGTCAATCGGTTTGAGCATATCGTACATGGTTAATGCCACAATGGATGCACCGTGCATTGCTTCCACTTCAACCCCAGTTTTGTAAATAGTTTGAACTTCAACGGAGATAATTACATCTAAATCCTTGATTTCAAAACTGATATGTGTATATTCTATCGGCAAGGGATGACAATCAGGAATCAAATCACTTGTTCGCTTGACACCAAAAAGTCCTGCGGTTTTGGACATTTCAAAAACATCTCCTTTAGGAACAGTTCGGTTGACAATCGCATCGATTGTGGCTTGTAAACTAACTGAAAGAGTTGCTTGCGCGATTGCTGTTCGGAGGGAATTTGATTTGTGCGTGATGTTTACCATAATTTTTGTTTCTATAATGTGATGTTATAATGCTATTTGTTTTTTTTCCACACAAAACTTGCGTCCTCAAATATTTCTTTGGCAAAAATGGGCACTTCTGATTTTATTTTTTCGACCAAATCGCGACAAGCATCAAAAGCAGCAATTCTATGTTTGGAAGAAACAAAAACAAAGAGGCAAATTTCTCCCACTTCTACCCTTCCTAGACTGTGGTGAATGTGCAAGCAAGTCAAGTCGTATTTTGAAAACATACTTTCCCTAATTTCGGCAAGAACTTGTGTTGCCATTTCTTCAAAAGCAGAATAATCTAAGGCTACCACTGATTTATTTTCGATGATATCTTGTCGCACTTGTCCCAAAAAAATGTCGTGTGCGCCAATATTCGTTTTTGTACCGTGTTTGGCAATGCTCTGCGCAATAAAATCAGGTGAAATTGCACCTTGCACGAAGAAGTTTTGCTTTTTATTTTTATCCATTTTTACACAATTCTTTTGAAAGTAATGATCCGATTACTATAATCTAAACTATTAAAAATTAACAATTTACCACTTAAAACATCTCCGATTCCAGTTACCAATTTTAATATTTCTGTGGCTTGAATTACACCAATTACACCTGGAACAACTCCAACTACACCAGCCTCAATGCAAGAGCTAACATTCGTTAGATTTTCATTTTCTGGAAATAAACACCTGAATGTTGGACCAGTATTTTGGTAATTAAAAACTGAAACTTGTCCTTGAAATTTGTGAATCGCTCCATAAACAAAACATTTATTTAGAGAAACACAGGCATCATTGATAATATATCGTGCTGAAATTGAATCCGTTGCATCTAATACATAATCAAAATCATTAACAATTGAAATAGCATTTTCAGCTGTCATTTTAAAAGGATAAGCGATAAAATTGACATTTTCATTTTGAATTTTTAATTTTTCTATGGCAACTTCCACTTTCAATTTCCCAACATCTTCAGAGCAATACAAAAATTGGCGTTGTAAATTCGAATGTGAAACATGATCAAAATCCATAATTCCTATGGTTCCGATTCCCATCGAAGTTAAATATGTTAGCGCTGGACAGCCCAAACCACCAGCTCCGATAACCAAAATTTTAGCATTTTTGATTTTTTCTTGTCCACTTCGACCAATTTCATCGAGTTGAAAATGACGCGAATATCTTTTAATTTCTTCCTGATTAAACATAATTATCCTCCTGTAAAAGGTGGTAAAAAAGCAAGTACATCCTTATTTTCCAACATGGTATTTTCCTTGATAAGTTGGTTGTTTCTGGCAATTTGAAAGTTAATTTTTTTCAATTTTGGATATTTCTCGCACAAAATACTTGTTAATTCATCCGAATAGGAAATCGAGTTGAAGATTAATTTGTTTTCTCCTACAATTTCCGCCACTTCTCCAAAAAACAAAACTTCTATTTCCATGTTAAATCATATGAATTTCTACAGTATCTCCTTCACTTACTTGCTCAACTTCTTGAGGCAAATATATTAAACAATTCGCTTCAGAAAAAGATTTCATGATGAAAGAATCTTGTCCTTCTAAAACATTCACTGTTCCATTTTCATAAAAACCCTTTAAAAATTGAGCCAAATTAGCAGTTTTAGAAATGTTTCGATCAATTTTTGCCCTTTTTTGCATTTGGAAAAATTCTTTCTTTCTCGAATACTTTCTAATGCTTGGTAACACATATTCGTACATGCAAGTCAAGGTTGAAGCTGGATTTCCTGGCAGCGCAAAAATTTTTGTTTTACCATTCTTACCAAAAAACAATGGTTTTCCTGGTTTTTGTGCAACTTTATGAAAAATGCTTTCTGTTCCTAATTCCTCATTTGCTTGCTTCACAAAATCGTATTCTCCAACTGAGATTCCTCCAGAAAAAAGAATGTAATCTGCCTCTTCCAAACAAGTTTTGAAAATCATTTTTAATTCTTCCAAATCATCATTTACAAACATTAATTTCCCCAATTGAAAACCATTTTGCTCCAATAGACTTGAAATTGCAATTGAATTCGCCTCAAATACTTTTCCATCTTGCAACTTTTCTCCTAAAAATTGCAATTCATTTCCTGTAACTATTAAATTTATGATTGGTTTTTTGTAAACATCAATTAATTGAATTCCAAGCATATAAATAAAACTAAGTGAAGCTGCACTTAAAGTAAAATTTTTCTCTAATGCTAATTCACCCATTTTGATTTGCGAAGCTCTTTTTCGAATTTGTTGACCACTTTTTACTTCAAATTCATTCTTTAAGGTAATTTGATTTTGTGCGCGATCAACCTGCTCTTGCATGATTACTGCATCCGCAAGGTCGGGAACCTGTGCTCCTGTAAAAATCCGGACACATTTTCCTTGACTAAGCAAAGATGAAGGGTTATCTCCAGCTTTTATTTCATCTATTATTTCCCAAATCCCATTTGAGGAAAGGCCACAAATTGCATATCCATCAACATTTGATTGATCAAAACTAGGTAAATCGATAGGAGCAATAATTGACCTTGCTAAGATCGATCCAAGAGCCGATTTTGTTGGGATTTCGTGGATTTTTTCTTGTAAATCAGTATTTTGAAGGATTAATTCCTTGGCTTTTTGAACTGAAATCATTTTAAATAAAAATTAATTTAATGGATGCGAAAAATAAAACTCCAGCCAAAACAAGTTTCAAATTGATGTTTAAAGCCTTTTTGCTTCCCCAATATGAGCCAATAATTCCGCCCAAAACAGCCAATAATACCCAAGAAAGAAGTTCAAAATCAAATGCGAAATTCTTACTAAAACTGCCAAAAAGTCCAGCTATCGAATTTAGAAAAATGAACAAAGCGGAAACGCAGGCAATTTCTTTTACTTTCCCCCATGAAAAAATAAGCATGATGGGAGTTAAAATAATTCCGCCACCAATTCCAATTATTCCGCTTACAAATCCCAGCGCAGCTCCAATTAACAATCCTAAAACCAAGGGGATTTCCTTTACTTTTTCAGAGGAATTTCTACCAAAAACACCTAAAATTCTCAAAACAGCAAAAATTAAACAAATGCCAAGAATTTGCTTGTACAAGGTGGGACTTATTGTCAATAAGGAGCCTACGAAGGTCATCGGAATTGACAACAAAGCAAAAGGATAAAATAATTTCCATTTGAAATTTCCACTTTTGAAATAAAAACAAAAGGCTACACCAGAAACTAAAATATTTAAGATCAAAGCACTAGTTTTGGCATCAACTAGCGAAACACCAAATAAACTTAAAATTGCTAAGTAACCACTTGCACCTCCATGTCCAACGGAAGAGTACAAAATTGCGACGATTAAAATGCAAATTGACAATAAAATTTGTTCCATAAAGTTGATACAAAAAAGTATGCTTTCACAAAATTAAGATATTTTATTAACTTTGCGTACTTCAGATGGAAATCCCTCAACTTACAGATAAATTTGGTCGGAAACACGATTATTTACGCATTTCTTTAACAGATGCGTGTAACTTGCGTTGCCTTTATTGCATGCCAAATGAAAAAGTGTTGGTTACTCCTTCTGCGAAAATGATGCAAAAAGATGAAATTTTAGCGATTTCAAAAATCTTTGTGGAATTAGGGGTGAAAAAAATCAGACTAACCGGCGGAGAACCTTTATTAAGGAAGGATTTTAAAGAGATTTTGCTTTCGTTATCAAAATTGAGTATCGATTTATCGATTAGCACCAATGCAATTCTTGTAGATCAGTATATTGAAGTACTCAAAAAAGTTGGCATTTCGAAAGTTAACATTAGTTTGGACACTTTAGATGCAGCTGAATTTTTTACCATGACAAAAAGAGCCTACTTTGATCAAATAATGGCAAATATTCAACTTTTGCTAGAAAATGACTTTAAAGTAAAAATAAATTGTGTTGTATTAAAAGGAAAAAATGAAAACTCTATTTTAGATTTTATTTCTTGGACAGAAAAAACAAATTTGGAAGTGCGTTTTATCGAATTTATGCCATTTCAAGGCAATTCATGGAACAAAGAAAGTGTTTTTGCCTATCAAGATATTTTGAAAATTATTGAAACTAAATTCAACATTGAAAAAATAAACGATGCACCAAATGATACTGCAAAACATTATAAAGTAAAAGGCTTTTTGGGTGATTTTGCATTTATCACGACAATCACAGAACCATTTTGCGATTCTTGCAATAGATTAAGGCTTACTGCCGATGGGAAAATGAAAAATTGCCTTTTTTCTGATGGAGAAATGGACATTCTAAGTGCCTTTCGTGCTGGAGAAGACATTCGAGATCTTATTTCTCAAAATATATCTGCGAAGAAAAAGGAACGTGGAGGAAGATTTGAAACGATGGATGAGCATTTATTAGAAAATCGAAGTATGATTAGGATTGGGGGCTAGTTAGTAGTTAGTGGTTTTAAATGATGAATGATGAATGATGCACTTCGACCTTGCTCAGTGTGAAAATGATAAATTATGAATTGCAAGCAAGTCTTAAAATCCTAATATCTCAAGATCATAAAATCTTAACATCTAAAAGTACCGCAAGACAAATAGTTTTCAACATTTCAAATAATTTGGGCATATTTATTAATTTTGTATTCTAAAAAATTTTCAAAATGAACAATTGGTTTACAGTTAAGGTAAAATATACAAAACAATTAGAAAACGGAACATTCAAACGAGTTTCTGAGCCATATTTATTGGCTGCAATGACATTTACAGACGCAGAAGCACGAATTTACGAGGAATTAGGTTCAATTATCAGAGGAGAATTTGTTGTTACAAACATTGCAAGAACGGATTTTCATGATATTTTTTATTACGAGGACAGCGATATCTGGTTTAAATGTAAAATTTCATTTGAATCAGCTGATGGGGATAGCGAAAAAGCAAAAAAAGTTTCTCAAAATTTCCTTGTGAATGCAAGATCTGTGAAAGAAGCATTTGAGCGTTTACAGGAAAGTTTATCAACAATGATGGTAGATTTTGACATTCCTTCTATCATGATTTCTCCAATCGTGGATATTTTTCCATATACAGAAAATTTGGACAAAGAGATTTCAAGAACTCCTGTTGCTTCCATCGTTGACGATTTTGAAGAACCAATTGTTTCAACTGGAAAACCAGTTTTTTCAGCTCCAGGTTCTGATTTAGACGATGAAGATTTGGAAGAAGAAATTGACGAAGAGGATGTAGATAGCGAATTGGAAGATGATTATACTGAAGAATGAAGAGTGGAGAATGAAGAGTTAAGAATGAAGAATGAAGAGTTAAGAATGAAGAATGAAAATGAATAATGTATTGTGAAAATTTATCACTTATCTAATGTCTTTTGTCTAATGTCTAATGTCTTTTGTCTAATGTCTTTTGTCTTTCATCTAATGTCTTTTATCTTAACCCTAAAGTCTTAAAACCAATATTATTTAAGCATGAAAAATTTCCTGGAAAGTATTCGAAATGATCATCATCAATTTGACCAAGGTAAATTAGAAGACCATTACGAAAGTCAGCCTTTTACAATGATTTCTGCATGGTTACGTGAAGCATTAGAAAGAAATGTGCATGAACCAAATGCGATTTCTGTTTCAACTATTGGTTTGGATGGATTTCCTCAAACACGAGTTGTTTACATCAAAGAATTGCTTGAAGAAGGAATAGTTTTTTACACCAATTACAATAGTGATAAAGGAAAAGCTGTAGAAGTAAATAATAAAGTTCACATCTTAATTTTCTGGCCAGAATTGGAACGTCAAATTCGAATTTCAGGATTAATTGAAAAAGTTCCAGAAGAAATGAGTGACGAATATTTCACTTCTCGACCTTATGGAAGTAAAATTGGTGCTTGGGCATCCCATCAAAGTGAAAAATTAAGTTCTCGTCAGGAATTGGAAGACAGAGTGCATGAATACGCAAAAAAATTTCCAACAGATGTGCCACGACCTCCACATTGGGGCGGATATTTGGTTAAACCTTTAAAAATTGAATTTTGGCAAGGAAGACCTTCTCGTTTGCATGATAGAATAGTTTATGAAAAACAAGAAAATTCTTGGTCAATTTTTAGAATCAATCCTTGACACATGTTCGATTTAGAACCCTATATTTTCACCCTTTCTAATGGGATTCGTGTTGTTTATGTACACGCGCCGGCTCAAGTTGCGCACTTAGGAGTGACAATTCTAGCAGGTTCAAGATACGAAAATAAAGGTGAAGAAGGTTTAGCTCATTTTTTGGAACATTGCATCTTCAAAGGAACAAAAAAACGCAGGAGTTTACACATTTTATCACGTTTGGATTCAGTTGGCGGGGAACTAAATGCTTATACTACAAAGGAAGAAATTTGTGTATATGCTTCATTCACAAAAGAATACATCAGAAGAAGTTCGGAATTAATTTCAGATATTATTTTAAACTCAACTTTTCCACCAAAGGAAATTGAAAAAGAAAAAGAAATTATTTTGGATGAAATCAATTCCTATTTAGACGCTCCAAGCGACAAGATTTTTGACGATTTTGAAGAGCATCTGTTTAAAAATCACGAACTTGGAAATAATATTTTAGGAACAAGAGAATCTGTAAGTTCCTTTACGCAACAAGATTTGCTAAATTATGTTCATCGCTTTTTCTTCCCTGAAAATATGGTTATTTCATTTGTTGGTGATATTTCAACTACCAAACTAAAAGCAATTTTGGAAAAAGATTTTGGAAGTTTAAAACATCAAGCTCCGATGGTGAAGCCAAGAGATTTCAATTCTTACCAAACATTTAAAATTCGATCAAAAGAAGCTAATATTCAAGCGCATGGAATAATTGGAGGACTTGCCCCAAGTTATAACGATGAACACCGTCGCGCGATGACTTTATTAATCAATGTGTTAGGTGGTCCTGCTTTAAACTCTCGTTTAATATTATCAATTCGCGAAAAATACGGTTATTCCTATAACATTGAGGCAAATTATTCTCCTTTTGCGGAAACTGGCTATTGGTCAATTTATTTCGGAACTGATCAAAAGTACTTGAATAAAACAATCAAATTGATTTACAAGGAATTGAAATTAATTCGAGAAAAATCTTTTACTGAAAGTCAACTGAAAGGCGCCAAAGAACAGCTCAAAGGACATTTAGCTTTGTCTTTAGATAGTAATTCTGGAATTATGTTGGGACTTGGAAAAAGCTTGTTATTGTTTAATCAAATTGACTCTATTCAAGAAATATATGCAGGAATTGATAAAGTTACTGTTCAAGATTTACAAGAAGTTGCCGCAAAATATTTTGATGAATCGAACATTTCTGAATTGATTTTTGAGTTGGAGTAACATTTATCTTGTTTACCTCGGAATATCAAAACTCTTTTCTATTTTTGCAAAAATATAAAACATGTTAAAAGAATTTAAAGCATTTATCATGCGAGGCAACGTGGTTGATCTTGCAGTAGCAGTAATCATTGGAGCTGCATTTGGAGCAATTGTAAGCTCATTAGTTACTGATGTAATTACTCCATTACTTTTGAAACCAGCAATGGAATCACTTGGAGTGAAAAAATTAGAAGAGTTAGCTTGGAACGGAGTTTTATACGGTAAATTCTTGGCAACGGTAATAAATTTCTTAGTTGTAGGATTCGTAATCTTCATGTTAATAAAAGCGATGAACATTGCATTAAAAAAGAAAAAAGACGAAGAAGCACCTAGTGAACCTGCTGGTCCAACACAAGAAGAATTATTGACAGAAATCAGAGATTTATTAAAAAATAAATAAGATTTATCAAAATAAAAATTAGAGTGCGGAAAAATATTTCGCACTTTTTTTTTGTTTTTTGTGTAATGTAAAAAAAAAGTATTATTTTCGGTACATAAATTATTGTTCAACTTTATAAAAAACGTTTAAAAACAAGGGTCTCAGACCATTTTATTTTTCTTATGACGAATATTTTTGTTGCCAAATTAGATTATGGCGTAACTCAGGAAGACTTAAAAGCTGAATTCGAGCAATTCGGAAGAGTAAACAAAGTTTCCATTGCGATGGATAAAGAAACAGGTAAATCCAAAGGATTTGCTTTTATTGAAATGTTTGATGAAGAAGAAGCAAATAATGCGATTAGTTCTTTGGATGGCATGACATTAAAAGGGCGACAAATTGCTGTTAAAAAGGCCGATGACAGATCAAATTCAAGACCTGACAATCGCGGTGATCGACCTGAGTTTAAACCAAGAAGAGATTTTGGTGATAAAAAACCTTTTGAAAAACCTGCCGACAATAGTTTAGACCGACAATACAAAAAATTAGATCTGGGTGAGGAAATTAAACCAGCTTTAATTCCTACTAATCCAGATAAATTAAAAGTTCTGGATCGTAAAAAAGATGCTCCTAAAAAAGTCGATAAGGAAAAAAAATTAATGGATGGTAAGCCAAAACAACAAAAGATGGCTGCCTATAAAAAAAGTGGGAAAAATAACCGCTTTTTTGATGTGGATGACGATGATGATTTTTAATTTTTAATCTTCAGGCAACCTTTTGTTTTTTAAAAAGTAATTAGGGTATAAACTCTTAAAATTTATAGATATGAAAAATTTAAACAAAATGATAACATTGATCCTTTTCATAGGAACAAGTTATTTCTTTCAGGCGCAAAGTCCTGTTACATCAGTAAATACTTCCAGCCCAAATTCATGTGATGGATATGCTTTTATAACTGATTCATCAGCTTTCACATCTTGGTCATGGTTATATACTGATTCAAGTGCAGTAATTCAAGAAAATGGTATATTAATGAATTTATGCCCAGGAAATTATGGATTGCAGGTAACTGTTAATGGAATTGTTGAGACTTACGCTTTTGTTATTGAAGCTGGAACAAATTCTGGATGTAGCGCCTTTTATGTATCAATTTATGCTTCAAACCCTTCTGCGCCTGGAAATTGTGATGGATCAGCAGTTGGTGTAACCTCAAATGGTACTCCCCCATTTGCATATGTGTGGCAAAATGGTGAAACTACTGAACAAATTTTGAATCAATGTGAAGGATCTGCTGTATCAGTAACCATAACAGATGCGGCTGGATGTGTTGGTACTTCATCATATATATATAGCGATTCTTTAAACTGGAATTATGATTTAGGTGGATATGTTTATTCAGGAACAACAAACATGGATGGATCTTGTGATGGAACGGCTTTTGTAGATGTTTGGGGCGGACAAGCACCTTACACTTTCATACATCAAGATGGTCAAACTTCACAAGAAGTTAGCGGATTGTGTGCAGGTATTTATTCTGTTTTTGTAACAGATGCAAGCGGAGATTCTTTATTGTTAAATTATATTGTTTCAAATCCTTCAGATATTTACAACGGAGGAAATTACACTGATTCTATTGTGGTTGATACATTAACGTACGACATCATCGAAGATTGTAACATCGATTTCTTAACTTTAGATTCTGCATTTATATCTGATTTAATATATCTTTCTAATGATTCTATTCAAGTTATCTGGTCTGTTATCGATGCAAATGGATTGACTAATGTGGTACAAGATTACGCAATTACAACTGGAATTGGTGTTTACGAATTATTCTTGCAAATTTTCTGCCCACAAAGAAGTGGAAGCGATTTTGTTTATGCAAACGATAGAATTTACTTTAACCCAAGTTTAGCGAAAGTTCAAGAAATTTCTGATGAAAAATTCAACGTCTATCCAAATCCAGTAAACGACGTTTTAGTAATTGAAAATGATGGAAATGTTCAAATTACAATTTCAGATTTGAGCGGTAAAATCGTAAAATCTATTTCAAGTACAAACAATAAAACTTCAATTAACACCGAAGATTTATCAAAAGGAAACTATTTTGTAACGATTTCAAATGAAAAAATGAATCTTACAAAAATGATTATCAAATAAATTAAGAACGAAAGTTCTAAAAAAGCTGTTCCAAGATTGGGACAGCTTTTTTATTTTATTATCTTTGCAACACGATGGAAAAATATGCATTAGGAATTGATATTGGCGGAACAAATACTGCGTTTGGTATTGTTACAATTGATGGTGAAATCTTATTTGAAGATTCTTTACCTACTGCTGATTTCCTGCAAGTTGATGATCTTGCAACTAAGATATTTTCGGTAGTCGAAACAAAAATTGACCTGAATGAATTGCATGGAATAGGAATTGGTGCCCCAAATGGGAATCAAACCACTGGAACCATCGATTTTGCGCCCAATCTATTATGGAAAGGAATAATTCCAATTGTTGCTGTATTTGAAAAACAATTCAACAAAAAAACACTCTTAACAAATGATGCGAATGCTGCTGCAATTGGCGAAAAACTTTTTGGAGTGGCAGCTGAATTGAGTGACTTTGTTACAATTACCCTTGGAACTGGTTTAGGAAGTGGAATCATTTCAAACAATGAACTAATCACTGGAAAACATGGGATTGCCGGAGAATATGGTCATATTCGTGTAGTTCCTAACGGTAGGTTATGTGGCTGCGGAAGATTAGGTTGTTTGGAAACCTATGTTTCAGCTACAGGAGTTGTAAGAAGCATTCGTGAAATGCCTTCTGATAACAAAAAGATTTCCAAGTTAACTTGGCTTGAAAATCCAAAAGCAAAGGACGTTTTCCAACTTGCTCATGAAGGTGATATTTTTGCCGAGGAAATTATCGATTATACTGCTTCAATTCTTGGAAATGCTTTAGCTGATTTTGCCGCTTTTTCAGATCCACAAACTTATGTTTTATTTGGAGGTCTTTCCCTGAGTGGAGAATATTTTTCTAATAAAGTGAAACTTGCGATGGAAGAAAATATTCTCAATATTTATAAAAATAAAATTGAAATTCGAATTTCATCCTTGAATAATGTAAATGCAGCAATTTTAGGAGCCTCCGCTTCTGTTTTTTGGGATACCGTAAAATTCAAATTCAAGCAATAATGGCAAGTTTATGAACATTTTGAAGCTTAGTCAAATTACTTTTTTTTTCTTCATTTCACTAAATGGATTTAGTCAACTAGAAGAGCTAAAAAAAAATCAAGAAATTCGAAAAGAATACATTGATCCTTCAAAAAATGATTTAAATTCAAGAAAAAGGTATGATTTTTCTAAACACGTAAATCTTTTCATAGGAACAGGTGCACATGGTCATACCCATCCTGCAGCATCTGCACCTTTTGGAATGATTCAACTTGGTCCAGATACAAGATACAATGGCTGGGATGGTTGTTCTGGTTACCATTTTTCCGATTCTGTGATTTTTGGTTTTAGTCACACTCATTTAAGTGGCACTGGAGTAGAAGATTTGTGCGATTTGTTGTTAGTTCCACAACAAGGAAAGGTAAAAACCAAGGCACTTTATGAGGATAAAAATGGTTACGGATCTACGTTTTCTCACAAGGACGAAAAAGCTGAACCAGGATATTACGCAGTAAAATTAATTGACAACAACATTGATGTGCGACTTGCAGCTTCAGAACGAGCTGGAATTCAAGAATATACCTTCAATAATCCATTAGGAAAAAAATTCATACTTATTGATTTGAGCCACCGTGATCAATTACTTGATTTTGAAATCAATAAAGATGAAAAAAATAAGAAAATTATTTCAGGAAAAAGAATATCGAAGGCTTGGGCAAAGAATCAGCATTTTTATTTCTATTTGGAACTCGAAAATGAATACTTAAAAGCTAAACTTGTTGACAAAACAAAATTAATTTTAGAATTTCCAGAAAACACAAAAACTATTCGTTTGAAAGTTGGAATTTCTGGTGTAAGTATTGATGGCGCACAAAAAAATCTTTTTGAAGAAATTCAGGGTTTTGACCTTGATATTGTAAAAAATACAACGCGAAACAAATGGAATGTGGAAATGAATAAATTACATTTTAAATCTGATGATATGGATGTAATGACCAATTTTTACACAGCAATTTACCATTCCTACCTCACTCCTACTCTTTTTTCCGATGTTGATGGATTTTACCGAGGCAACGATAACAAAATTTACCAAAATTTAAAAAATAATCGTTACACCATCTTTTCACTTTGGGACACCTACAGAACTGCTCATCCGCTTTATACCTTGACGCAACAAAAAAGAACAGGCGATTTTATTAATACATTTTTAGAGATTTCAAAAGAAACAGGAGAATTACCCGTTTGGGAACTTTGGGGAAATGAAACTGATTGTATGATTGGATATCATTCTGTATCAGTTATTTTGGATGCATATCGCAAAGGAATTCAAAATTTTGACACTAAATTCGCATTAGAATCCATGTTAAAAACTGCTCAAAAAGATGAACTAGGAAAACATTACTTTGCAAATCAGGGTTTTATTGGATCTCAAAACGAACCAGAATCGGTGTCAAAAACGTTAGAATATACCTACAATGATTGGTGTATTTCTGAATTCGCAAAAGATATCAATGCATCTGAGGGAATTATCAAAAAATATGCGAAAAATGGATTAAATTTCATCAATCTTTTTGATCCACAAACAAAATTTATGCGACCTCGAAATGGTGGAATTTGGCATTCACCTTTTGTTCCTTCTGAAGTGAATTTCAATTATACTGAAGCAAATAGTTTTCAATATTCTCTTGCTGTACCTCAGGAAATCGTAGGACTTAGAACTCTTCTTGGCGGCAAAGATAGTTTGGAAGCTTGGTTGGATCGCCTTTTTGCAAGTTCAAGTTTACTTGAAGGACGTCAGCAATCAGATATCACGGGATTAATCGGACAATATGCACATGGCAATGAGCCTTCACATCACATGGCCTACTTGTACAATTACACAAACAAACCTTACAAAACCCAAGAAAAAGTCGATCAAATTTTAAAAGAATTGTATCAAAATAATCCCGAAGGCTTAAGTGGAAATGAAGATTGCGGGCAAATGTCTGCTTGGTATGTCATGTCAGCAGTTGGTTTATATCCAATTTGTCCAGGTAAAGCAATTTATACCTTTGGTCGACCAATTCAAGAGTATGCAAATTTTCATTTTGAAAACAATAAAACATTTTCAATCAGAACTTTAAATAATTCTCCTGCAAACAAATACATTCAGGAAATTGAATTAAATGGAAAAAAATACACAAAACTATATATTACACATGAAGATTTATTAGCTGGTGGGGAACTTGTTTTTCACATGGGAAATACTCCAAATCAATCTTATAATTTTTATGAAAGTGATATTGATGGAGATTCTGAAAAAAATCTTCAAGCAGTTCCCTATTTTACTGCCAATTCAAATACTTTTGAAGATAGTATTGTAACTGAAATCAAACTTTTGGATGGTATTAGGGCGCAAATCCGTTATACAACCGATAATTCTGAGCCTACCCAAAAAAGTATGCTTTACACAAACGACTTAGTGTTTCATGAAACTACAACTTTAAAAGCAAAAGCCTTTTACCTGCAGGAAAGTCAGGAAATTAATGAAAATATTATTGTTGAAGCAATCTATGAAGACAACGGTTTTCAAGCTGTGAGTTCCACCTTTTACAAATTAAATAAAGGATTAGAATTAAAATTAACTTCCACTTATAATAATCAATATACAGGAGGTGGAGACTTAGCCTTAGTTGATGGCATCAATGGTGGAAAGGACTTTAGATCAGGTCCTTGGCAAGGTTATCAAGGCAACAATGCCGAAGGAATTATCAGTTTTATGGAAGCAAAAGAACTAAATGAACTAACAATTTCATGCTTGCAAGACGTGAAATCTTGGATTTTTATGCCTACTGCTTTAGAAGTACAAATCTCATACGACGGAATAAACTTCGAAAAACCTGTTATCACAAAAATCAAGTACCAATCAACTATAGAAGGTAATTTTATTGAACAATTTTCAGCTAAAATTAATGCTGCAAAGCCAATAAAAAATATAAAATACAAAGCTATTAATCGTGGAACTTGTCCAAAAGGACATTTAGGTGAAGGAGAGAAATCTTGGATTTTTATTGATGAAATAACTTTCAAATAAGTATTAATCTAGATCTAGATTTCTAAATTTAAACTTATATTTACTTGCGATTTTTTCTTGCGTCCCTTCTAATTGACTAGTTAATAGATCAACTAGTTCAAGACCAAAACCTTTATCGTTTACATCTTCATTTTCTTTCCACATTCCACTATCCTCATAATACAAACAAATTTTCTCCGCAGAGCATTGATCTATATTGATATCAATTTTTTTCTTGTCGCAATTTTCAAAAGCATGTTTGAAGGAATTTGTTAATAATTCGTTAAGCAATAATCCGAAAGGTACAAGTGTTTTGAGTCCCAAAGAATGAACATCAATCGTCATATTTATTTCAACTTTATCACTCACCTCGTTCATTGATTTTATTTCGAGAATCAATTCTTCGATGTAAGACTCAAAATTAAAGTTTTTCAAATCCTCTTGTTGATACAATTTTTGATGAATGATTGAAATGGACATGACACGATTAATAGCTTCTGTAAAATGACTTTTAATTTCTTCTGAAGCAATTTCATTCCTCTGCATACGTAACAAACTAACTACCAATTGCAAGTTATTTTTCACACGGTGGTGAATTTCCTTCATCAAAATTGTGATTGCTTCATTTTTATGATTCAATTCTTTGTTTACCTCTAATAATTTTCTTTCCGTATAAGATTGGAAAATCAAATACTGATTGATTAAATAACTTAAAGCAAAAAAAGCTGTAAACATTTCAAACATGACACTAATTTGCTGTCCTAATGGTATGATTCTAATGGAGGAAAGATGCAAGTTTATTGTGTAGGTGAAGAAAAAGGTGATTGAGATTAAGTGAAAAATCAAAAAATATACTCCAACTTTTTTACCTAATCCAATGTATGCAAAAACGATGGTGCAAATTGCCCAAATAAAATCAGGATAATGCAAAGTTCCAATTAAGGTTTGCATCGAAAATGTTACTACAAGACTGGCAGAAACCGTAAAAATCCAAAAAATTGGTTTAACTTTTTGTTTAATATTCAAATAAACGAAACAAAAAACACAAATTGCAAGAGAAATTAGATATAAAATAGAGGAATAAAAATCTACTTGAAAAGTTAAAATAGAGGCAATTGAGAATAAAACTATGAGAATAAAACTTAGACGCCAAGTCAATACATATTTCCCTCTTTCATTATGGTTTTCAATAAAATCGGTATTGGGAGTAAAAAAACTCATAACAAAAAGAAAAAAATTAGTTTAGGAAATGGATAATTTAGAAATTATTTCTTCATGCATTGGGTATGCTTTTAACAAATCATCCTTTTTAAACAATTCGAAATCAGCAAAATCAAAACCTGGAGCAACACAACATGAAACTAAAGAATAAGAATCTTTTTCCAATACTGTTGATCCAAAAATGGTGTTTTTCGGAACCAAAAATTGAGGTAGATAGCCTTTTTCAAAATTATTTCCAACGATATGTTCATGATGCCCGAACGCATCCAAAATATGAACAACAAGTGGACTTCCACCATGGTAATACCAAATTTCGTCACTTTTTATTCTATGTAAATGAGAAACATTCTCAGAGGTTAATAAAAAGTAGATACTTGTCATCAAATTCTTTTTTCCTCCGTTAAACGTTTCTTCAGAACGATAGGTTTCTCTATAATATCCACCTTCAGGATGGGGGAGCAAATCTAATTTTTTTATTATTTCTTCAATTGTAGTCATTGATTGTGTTTTTATTCAAAATTATTCTGTCCATTTTCCGTAACCGCCCTTCAAATCAAATACTTTCGTAAATCCCATTTGAATCAGAACTTTTGCCGCAGATGCACTTCTACCTCCAGCTTGACAATAAACGTAGACAGCCTTTGATTTATCTAATTTATCAATCTGCTTTTTAAAATCAGCAGAATTATAATTGATGTTTTTTGCATTTTTGATGTGCCCATTATTAAACTCTTCAGGTGTTCGAACATCAATTAGCTGGACTTTTTTGGAACTAATTTGCTCCTTAAAATCTTTTTGACTTAGGACTTCAGATTTTCCATTTTGAGCAAATGAAAATGAAGTTACGAGGATAAAGACTAAACTTACTAATTTCATAAAATTCTTTTAGACAAACATACACATTATTTTTAAGAATCCAAGCTAAATAAATTGAAAATTATTACGATTAGACTATTTCCTTTGCGAGGATTTTTCTAAAAATAGCCATTTCTTATTCAACAATATTTTCTAAAACTTCTCAAAAGCTCCCAGACCAAAAAGTGCAAAATCGTATTTAATTGGGTCAATTGGATCTAATTTTACCAGTGTTTTTTGAATTTCTTCAACAGATATCCAATCATTTTGAGTTCTTGTCAATATCCCTAGTTTTCTGGCTATATTTCCAGTATGCACGTCTAAAGGTAAATGCAATTCAGACATAGGAATGTTGTTCCAAACACCAAAATCTACACCTTTATTATCTTTCCGACACATCCATCTAAGGTACATGCAGATTCTTTTTGCAGAGGAATTTTTTACGATATTTGCCAGATGTTTTTCACTTCGTGATTCATGATTAACGGATAAGAACTCCTTTCTAAAATGATAAATCCGTCCTTTAAAACCATCTATTTCAGAGTCATAGCAAAATAAGTCTTCTAAACTTTTTGTTTGATAGATGGAATTTAGTGAACGAAAAAAAAAGTCTAAATCAATTTCATTAAAAGTCCGATGCACAAATTTAAAATCTTTTGACGATTCGTAATTCAAAATAAATTCATGTGGTTGATTGCCCATCAATTGGATTAATCTTTCACCATTTGTAATAATTGATTTTCGATTACCCCATGCGATTGTGGCGATAATGAAAGCTATTATTTCAATGTCTTCTTTTTTTGAAAATCGATGTGGAATCTGGATTGGATCAGTTTCGATAAAGTTTGGATTATTATATTCCTCTGCTTTAAGGTCAAGAAATTCTTTGAGTTCGGAAAAATTAAGCATCACAAAATCAAGCCATCAGCCATTACTAATTTTCGATCGGCCATATTCGCCAAAGAATCATTATGAGTTACAATGACAAAAGTTTGATTAAATTCCTTTCTTAACTCGAAAAACAATTGATGTAATTCTTCTGAATTTTTGGAATCTAAATTTCCAGTTGGTTCATCTGCAAAGATAATTGAAGGACTGTTTATCAAGGCTCTACAAACGGCTACGCGTTGCTGTTCACCACCAGATAATTCGGATGGCTTATGTTCCATTCGTTGCGCAATATTTAATATCTCAAAAATTCTTTTGGCTTTATTTTTTGCCTCAATAAGAGATTCACCTTTAATTAATGCTGGTAAAATTGCATTTTCGACCGCAGAAAATTCTGGTAATAATTGATGAAACTGAAAAATAAATCCTAATTCTGTATTTCTAAATTTGGCTAATTCTTTTTGTGATAATTTAAAAGGATTAACCCCATTAATAATTAATTCCCCTGAATCAGGTTTGTCTAAAGTTCCTAAAATTTGAAGAAAAGTAGTTTTTCCTGCCCCTGATGAACCAACAATGGAAACAACTTCCCCTTTTTCAATTTCAAGATGAATTCCTTTTAGGACCTGTAAATCTCCAAATTTTTTCTCAATATGTTTAGCACTTAATATCATGATGAACTATTTTTCACCCATTTTTAATGAATGCCCCATTTTATTTTTTTTGGTTTTTAAATACAATTCATTATGAATATTACTTTCAATTTCTAGTGCTATATTTTCGGTTATTTCTAGTCCAAAACCAACCAATCCAGTACGTTTTGTAGGATTGTTTGTCATTAATTTCATTTTTTGAACACCTAAATCTCTTAAAATTTGTGCCCCGATTCCGTAATCGCGTTCGTCAGCTCCAAAACCTAGCTTCAGATTTGCTTCCATCGTATCTAAACCTTCTTCTTGCAATTTATATGCTTTCAACTTATTAATCAAACCAATGCCTCTACCCTCTTGATTCAAATAAACAATCACTCCTTTCCCTTCTGTCTCAATCATCGACATTGCTTTATCAAGTTGAGGACCACAATCACAGCGACAGGAACCAAAAACATCTCCAGTTATACAGGAAGAATGTACACGAACAAAAACAGATTCGTCCGCTTCCCAAGTTCCTTTTATTAGCGCCAAATGCTCTTTCCCCGTTAATTTTTCCTTATAAGCATGCAATTGAAAATCTCCTAATTTCGTTGGCATTTTAACATCTACCATTTTTTCGATCAAACTATCATTTTTCAAACGATATTCAATTAAATCTTCGATGCTGACGATTTTCATGTTAAATTTCTCAGCAATGACTAGTAATTCCGCTAATCGAGCCATTGTTCCATCTTCATTCAAAATTTCAACAATTACTCCTGCTCGTTCAAATCCAGCTAATTTTGCTAAATCAATGGCAGCTTCTGTGTGACCAGCTCTTCTAAGTACGCCACCTTTTTTTGCACGTAATGGAAAAATATGTCCTGGCTTGCCCAAATCTTCTGCAGTGGTTTCAGGATGAATTAATGCTTGCACAGTTTTAGAACGATCACTGGCGGAAATACCTGTCGTGCAACCATGGCCAATAAGGTCAACTGAAACTGTAAAAGGCGTTTCGTATGTTGCCGTATTCGATTTCACCATCAAATCCAAACCAAGTTCATCGCAGCGATCTTCAACCAAAGGAACGCAAATAAGTCCACGCCCATGTGTTGCCATAAAATTTATCAACTCAGGCGTAATATTTCTTGCTGCGGTCAAAAAATCACCCTCATTTTCACGATCTTCGTCATCAACAACAATGATTATTTTTCCAGCTTTTATATCTTCAATCGCCTCTTCGATAGTATTTAATTGCACTTTCATTGATTAATTTTTCTGTATGAACTATTTTTAACTTTAAAATTACTTTGAATTTGAGCACAAAAATACGCATTTTTAAAGAAATACTTCTAAAATTTAAAAAATTACAAAATCGATTTATTTTCGTTCAAAATGAATTAAAAATCAAGTACTGATAATCGAAATTAATTTTTCATTTACAGCTTGCCATGTGTAATGGTTTTTTATGAAATTTTTACCATTTTTACTTATTAAATTGTAAAAATCAAGATCATTTCTCAATTTAATAATTGCACTACACATGGAATTTATATCATCAGCAATTATAATTTCCTCCTGATTTTTTGCCAAAATTGCATTATTTGCTAGAGTAGTTGTTACACAAGGAATTCCGAGTGCCATTGCTTCTAGAATTTTATTTTGCATTCCTGTTCCAGATAACATAGGCGCAATGAAAATTTTTGATTTCAAATAACTTGTTCTAATATCATCCACCCAACCTGAAATTGTGATGAAATCATTGTATTTTCTACTAATTTTGGGAGATGGTGATGAACCTGAAAGTAAAATTTTCACCTTTGGAATCGATTTCGAAAGCTCAGGAACTAGTTTTTCAATGATAAAGTTAGACGTTTCTATATTTGGTGCATAACTCAAATTACCAACGAAAACAAGATCAAATTCATTTTCGAGATCTAACTCGAAATTTAAAAAGTCTCCACTCACACCATTGGGTATCACTTGAATTTCCTTGTCTTTTGGATAAAGAATAAAACTTTTATCCTGTTGTGAAATGATTAGCGAATTTTCAAAATAGTTCAAAATTTGACGTTCGTACTTTAATAGTCGTGTTGCTTCTTCTTTAAATAATAGTTTTAAAATAAAATTTGATTTTAGGCTTCGACGTTCCATTCCTTTGGATAAGGCATCCATAATATCTAATGTCTTGCCGCAGAAATGATAATTTTTAACATACTCTGTAGATCTAATCAATTGACAATAAATATGATTAGGTTTAATTATATCAAGTAAAGAATTAACTTCTTTTTTGATCCAATTTTGAGAGAAGAAAGCAACTTGAAATGGTTTATTGTTAAAAATTGCCTTAAAAAGATTCCAAAAAATGAGTGATTTTTTTAATTCAAAATAATGAATTTCCTTGCAGTATGGTTTCAGTTTTTCTACATCAGCAATAGAAACTTTTTTTTCACTTGTGCAGATTAAATAAATATCAAAATTCTCCGATAAACTTTGAATTTGATAAAAGGCCCTCAATTTATCCCCTTTTTCCAATGGATATGGGAAACGAGATGAAAAAACGACTAATTTTTCTTTATATTTTTGCGAGGAATTCACGGATATGATTTGAAACAATTTCTATACTATATTCTTCGCTAATAAACTTTTTCCCTTCTTCACCAAGGCCTTTTTTCTTTTCGGTATTCTCATTTAAAAATTTCATTTGAAGTAAAAATTCTTCCGTAATATTTGCAGTTAAAAAATGTTTTTTAGGTGTTAAATTGATTCCTTCTTTCCCTTTTTCGGTGGAAATCAAAGGTACACCAAAACTTAAAGCTTCTAAAATTTTTATTCTTACTCCAGATCCAGTTTTTAAGGGAACAATTAATGTTCCATGATTGCTCATGAACTCGCACATATTATTTACTTTCCCATGAAAAACAACATTTTTTATTTGTTTCTCCCTCATCGATTTTGGCATGGCAGAACCAGCTATGTGAATTTTTGAATCTGGCAAAAGTCTCTGTAATTTGGGCGCGATTTGATTTACAATCCATTTTACTGCATCAGCATTAGGTTTCCAAGACATGGAGCCCACAAAATGGAAATCATTGCTTTCATAATTTACAAAATTGTCTTCAAGCAGATCCATGTAAACCGGAATTACAACCGTTGGCGTTTTAACTGCTCGTCTTCTAAAAAATTCTCGATCCTGCTCAGAAATACAAAAAACACCATCTACTAAATTAATAAAACTTAATTCAAATCGCTTTAAGTCTTTGGATAATTTTTTGTAAAAATAGCGTTTGATAAACGATTTTTCCTTTCGGGCGTGTTGTCTCCAAATTCTATATTCTACATTGTGAGCTCTTAATATAATTTTTGCATCTGAATATTTCCTAATTACGTTGATGTAGGACATTAAAAATGCACTTTCCAAAATTACATATTCAAAATTATTTGTTTGTAGTAATTCCTTTATTTTTGATTCAAATTCTGTATCAACAAAACGTTTTACATGGTAAGATTCCTTTTTAAACAAGGATAAAAAAACGTCCCAAGACTTAACACGTGAATCTATATAGTGTGATTCGGGATTAATAATATCCTGTAAATCTTCTGGATAATCATTGATATTAAATGGATGTTTATAGGTTTCAAGAGTTAGATTTTTCACATTAAAACCCAATTGCAAAAAATTCTTCATTAATTTATACATAGCCATTTGGCCACCATCTAAAATAGGAAATATCGGTTTATTTGTGATATGAAGAATATTCATTTTATTGTCTTTTTAATTTTAATCGTTTTTTCCAAAGGGAAATATCAAAAACTTTAGAATCCAGTGAGGCAGCTCGCATCAAAATAAATGCAACTGGAGCTAAAACAAATGTTGCCAGCCAAATTCCAACAAAAGGGCTTACTGATTTTGATTCTGCCAATCCCATTCCTATTTCAGTGAGAACGTAATACATCATAAATAATAATGCAGCAATTACCACTGGTGCACCAAAACCACCTTT
>JBIKSI010000233.1:0-3009 GCA_044348665.1 Crocinitomicaceae bacterium | reverse complement strand
AGGCTTTTACATAAGCACTGTGATGATTGCCTTAAGCAGTATTTTCTATATTACCGCGGTGAAATTTTCTGAGAAAGGTCAATTCCAGAAATTAAAACTTTTTATGATTTTGACTTTTCTTTTAGGTCTTTCATTCGTCTTCTTTCAATGGAAAGGATATGTACAACTAGTTGATAAAGGTGCTAACCCAATTAATTCAATTATTACAACTGAAGGGAAATATGGTCATTATTTTGAAATTAAATATTTGGATAAATTTATAACAGTAAATGGAAATGATTATCAAATAGATGGAAAAAATTTAAATGAAAAGCAATCCTCTGAATTATATAAATTCATAAATCAATTTATTATTGAATTAAAAGAATTTGGAAATCCTTTGAAAAAAGGTAAAATTAAAGAGATTAAATTTAGTAAAAATATAACTTTTAATCGGTTTTCTTTATTTTACAAAGGTCAAAAAGTTTTATCTCATAATAAAATGTTAAAATTAATAAATGGAGATACTTTAAAAAATCTTGATTTAGAAAGACTTTTTCAATTATCACAAAACATAAAAGATGGAAGAGGAGACTTTTTTCACAAAGGTAAATTTGGAAAAGATTTTAAGATTTATTATAAAGGTAAAGAGTTAAATTATAAAAATAGAGATTTATATTATAAAAATCGCAAACTAGAGGGAAATTTGCAAATTAAGATAAGTCAACAGGCAGATACTGCAACTTCTTATTTATATATTATCACCATTTTACATTTATTGCACGTACTTGCTGCAATAATTTACTTATTTAGAATGGTTCTAATTACTTTTAAACCAAGCTTAACAACTGATAATCAACTAAGTATAAAACTTGGTTCAATTTTCTGGCATTTTTTAGGTATATTATGGCTTTATTTGTTGGTATTTTTACTTTTTATTCATTAAACTTGCAAAAAATTTTATTATAATGGCAGGTCACGCTTCAAATCAAATTGATTCAGCTACCCTTTGGGGTGGTAAAATTTCACCGTTTAGCACGAGCTACGGTAAATTAATGATGTGGTTTTTCCTTGTTTCAGATGCTTTGACATTTGGGGGATTACTTGTTGCTTATGGTTTCACACGTCATGATTCACAAGTTTCTTGGCCAATTGGTGAGGAAACATTTAATTCATTACCATTTTTAGGTCACGGATATCCACTGATTTATGTGGCTTTAATGACGTTTATACTTATTGTTTCTTCTGTTACAATGGTATTAGCCGTTGAAGCTGGACACAGAATGGATAAAAAAGGAGTTTTGAAATGGATGATTGCTACAATCATTGGTGGTTTCTTTTTCGTAGGTTCACAAGCTTGGGAGTGGTATCACTTCATTCACGGTTCAGAATTTGGAAAAGTTGAATTGGCTGATGGTTCAAGAGCAATTGTAAAAGGTCATTTCGGAGAAATAAAAAACTTCACAGTTGTTTCAGCGGGTCATCACCACAAAAAAGGAGAAGTCATTACGGACGATTTGATGCATGATTTTCAACACGCAGTTGTTGCTGGACATGTTGAAAACGGAATGATTACCTTACATGATGGTTCTTTAGCGAAAATCAACAAAGAAAAAGACCACGATATGAAATTGATTATTAAAGAATCAGGTTCGAAATATATTTTGGCAAAAGACAGTAAAAAACAAATTGTTATCGAAGGAGCTAAAGCTGAAAAATTATATTACGAAGCAATTAACAGTGGAGAAGCAAACAGAGTTGTTTACGGTGCAAACTTAAAAGCAAATGAATATGGTCCTGCACAATATGGACAATTCTTCTTCTTCATTACTGGTTTCCACGGTTTCCACGTATTCTCAGGAGTAATTATTAATATTTTAATTTTCTTAGGAGTAGCAAGAGGAACTTATCACAAAAGAGGTCACTATGAAATGGTTGAAAAAACTGGTTTATACTGGCACTTTGTCGATTTAGTTTGGGTGTTTGTATTTACATTCTTCTATTTAGTTTAATTTTAAAAAAAAGATATCATGGAAAGAGACGATATTATTGAGTATTCTTTAGATACACACCATAGCGAAGAAGAAGGAAAAAAACTTCGTGCGAAAATTTGGAAGGTAACAGCTATCTTAACTGCAATTACTGCTGTAGAGGTTGCTTTAGGAGCGGTTATTAAACAAAGTTCAGATTATTGGACAGCAATAAAATGGTTTTTTATTATTTTAACTATTGTAAAAGCTGCTTACATTGTCTTAATTTTCATGCACTTAGGTGATGAGAAAAAATCATTAAAATATGTTATTTTAATTCCATATTTTATTTTTATCTTGTATTTGATATTCATCCTTATTGTTGAAGCAAAAGCAGTTGATGCAGCATTAAAACTATTTGGAGCAGGTTCATAACAATTATTAACTATGGCTGATAAAAAAGCTTCTGCCTTTCGATTCAAAACATTCACATTAGTGTTTCTTTTGTTTGGTCCGGCTTTTTTGTTGATTTTCATTTCAACAAGAGGTTGCGAACATAAATTTAAAGAATTGGACGACATGGGAAAAGTGCCAAGCTATTCCTTTGTTGATGCTAATTCAAAAAAATACACGAATAAAAGTTTCCAAAACAAAGTAGTTTTGTTTACAACAATTCAACTAACTTGTCCTGATTCTTGTTCTATTTCAATGTGGCATTTTGACCAATTGATTTATCAGCACTTAAGAAAGAATCAAAAAAAATTAAAACACCTTAAAATTGTTTCATTTGTTGTTGACGAAAAGGGAAACCCTGTTCAAGACCTGAAATTAATGGAATCTATCTTGGAAGAACAAATAGAGGAATACGACCCGAAAATTTGGATTCTTGCAAGCGGAGACCCAAAGGCAGTTTTTAACATAACACGTAATGGTGAAAATTTATTAAAAGATAGTGAAAACACTTATTCATCATTGTTGTTATTAGTTGATAAAGCCAATCACCTTCGCATGGTTCTGAAAGGAAATTCTGAGGGAATGGTAAGAAGAATGAAACAACACA
>JBIKSI010000020.1:0-32906 GCA_044348665.1 Crocinitomicaceae bacterium | reverse complement strand
TTTGAATGCTACTTTCGGAAAATATTATCCTACTTATAAGGGAGAAGCTAAAGATAAAGTGACTATTCAACAGCTGCTAACTTACAGTTCAGGAATTCCTAATACAGTTAATGATCTTGGAATGAGTCCTTATCAGTCACCACTAACGATTGATGAATTTATTGATAAGTATTGCAGTGAAAATTTGGCCTTAACTCCAGGAGAAAAAAGCAATTACAGCAATACTGAATACACCATATTGCACAAAATCATTGAAAATGTTTCCAAAAAATCTTTTTCGAATCTTTTGCAAGAAAACATTTTAAACCCGCTCAAAATGGAGAACACTGGTTTACTAAATTCAAAAGATATTATTTCGGGACTTACAAGTTCATACACAATTCAAGATTCCACCAATCAAATTACTGCTGATGAACCCTATTTCATAGAAAATTATTTTGCTTCTGCGGCAATGTATTCAACAGTGGAAGATTTGTTAATCTTTAACAATGCAATTTTCAATAATAGTCTACTAAATGAATCAACTACAAACTTAATGCTCAAACCTAATGAAAAATTAGATAATGCAGCATTGGGAGGTCTATGGTATTCAGAGGGTTACGGCACGTTTAGCAAGCCTTTTATTTATAGAACAGGTGGACTTTTGGGTTCTTGTTCCAATTGGATACATTCAATCGATGATAAAAAAACGATTATTGTCTTTAACAACACTGACGGAACAAATCTTTATGAATTTTCTGAGCAATTGTATCTCGTGAGTAATGGTCAGAAAGCAACAATTCCACAAATCAAAAAACAAGAAAATAGCACAAATAATAAAGACCTTAGCAAAGTAACAGGAACTTGGTTACTTGATCTTCGTCCAGATCCAAATAGTGAGGCCTATTTGAAAGATTTTATTTTAAGCCCGACCAAAGGCAATGAATTTGAAGGTGAATTTTATGGCTCTCAGTTTACTGGCGGTTATTTTAACACTGATTGGGAAAACATCTATTTTGCATTCACAACTGGCGACAAAGAAAACGTTTATTACCATTCAGGATATATCATTGACAACAAGATATTCGGAATTTCATACAGTGAAGGACGAAAATTCACCTCACATTGGACTGGAATAAAAAAGTAAGACTGCTTAAAACAAAGATCTCAGAAGTTATATGATAAAAACACATTACATTTTCCTAATTATACTTTTGACATGTAATTCAACTTTTGGAAAATCTCTTGATTTGAAGTCGATGTATGAGTTGAAAGTAGACACTTTGAATTGGTACGACCAAAGTAGGCAAAGAGAAATTCCAGTTGCTATTTTTTGGCCTAAAACTAAAAGTGCTAGAAAACAAAAAGTTGTTATTTTTAGTCATGGTTATGGAGAAAATAAAGGAGGTGATTATTTAGCTTATTCATACTTGACAGAATGTTTAGCCAGTAATGGTTTTTTTGTCGTAAGCATTCAACATGAGTTAAGTACTGATAGTTTGTTGCCATTGGAAGGAAAGCCTCAAATTGTTAGAAGGCCATTTTGGGAGCGTGGCGCAGACAATATTTTGTTCGTCATCAACAAACTTAAATCGATAAATCCAGAGTTAGACTTTAAGCACATAACGCTTATTGGACATTCTAATGGTGGTGATATGACTGCACTTTTCCCGCAAAAGTACCCCAATGTGGTTGATAAAATAATAACTTTGGACAATAGAAGAATGGAGTTTCCTAAAACCAAAAAAGTCAAAGTTTATTCCTTGCGTTCAAGCGACCAACCAGCGGACGAAGGCGTCTTACCTACAGAAAATGAAATTAAGAAGTTTAACATGGAAATAGTAAAGTTGACAAATACCACACATAATGAAATGGATGACAGTGCAAATGACCAACAGCGAAAAGAAATTCAAAAGTACATCTTAAGCTTTCTAAATGATTGAAGTATATACACTGAGAACTCTAACTTTTCAACACGATAGACTAAAATTTGAAACTCACTTTGTCAAAAATTTCTTAGACTGCTAAATTTTATATATCAAGCTAAAAGTCCTGCACGCTTTAACAGAGCATCAGCATTGGCTTCTTGACCTCTGAAACGTTTGTACAAAACCAAAGGATTTTCCGTTCCTCCTTTACTTAAAATGTTATCCCTAAAAGAGTTTGCAATTTTTTTATTGAAAATTCCATGTTCTTTGAAGTAGGCGAAAGCATCTGCGTCAAGTACTTCTGCCCATTTATAACTGTAATATCCTGAAGAATAACCTCCTGGGAAAATATGAGAGAAGGAAACACTTGTGCAATTTTCTGCTACATCTGGCAGCAATTTCGTCTTTTCAATGGCTTTTAATTCGTGTTCTTTTACGGATTTAATATCACTTGGATCTATTCCATGCCATGCTAAATCAATCAGCCCCAAACTAATTTGTCGCACAGTTGCCATTCCTTCCAAGAAACTAGCTGACTCTTTAATTTTTTGCAAAAATTCCATTGGAATGTCTTCGCCTGTTTCAAAATGTTTTGCAAATAAGGACAAACATTCTTGCTCATAACACCAATTTTCCAAAATCTGACTTGGTAATTCAACAAAATCCCAATAAACATTGGTTCCTGACAAACTTGGATAGTTCGTATTTGCCAACATGCCATGTAAACCGTGACCAAATTCGTGAAACAAGGTAGTAACTTCGTTGAAGGTCAACAAAGAAGGCTTACTTTCAGTTGGTTTTGTGAAGTTACAAACATTGGAAATATGTGGTCGTACATTGACATCATTTTTGTAATACTGATTTTTAAAAGAAGTCATCCAAGCACCATTTCTTTTTCCTTCCCTAGGATGAAAATCTGCGTAAAAAATGGAAATCAATTCTCTGTTATCATCGTAAACTTCATAAGTTTTTACTTCTTCATGATATTTATCAATCGTATCAACTAATTTAAAATCAAGACCGTATAATTTTTTAGCAACCTGAAAAACGCCATCTATTACTTTTTCTAACTGAAAATATGGTTTTAATTTCTCGTCATCAAGGTTAAACAATTTATTTTTTAGTTTCTCAGCATAAAATGCAGAATCCCATTTTTCTAATTGCTCAATTCCGTCTAATTCTTTGGCAAATTCGCTCAATGATTTTAATTCCTTCTCAGCATGTGGCTTTGCCTTTTGTAGTAAATCTTCCAAAAATGCTAGCACCTTTTCTGGTGTTTGTGCCATGCGTTCCTCCAAAATAAAATCAGCATGTGTTTTATATCCTAATAAATTTGCTCTTTTAAAACGTAAATTGGCGATTTTCAGCACCAAATCTTCGTTGTTATTCTCATCTTTTTTAAAAGCTTGTGATCCAGCTGCCAAGGCCAATCTTTTTCTTAACTCACGATTTTCAGCGTACTTCATAAAAGGAATATAACTTGGATATGCCAAAGTAAATACCCAGCCATCTTTGTTTTTTTGTTTGGCAATCATTGCGGCAGCATCTTTTTCATCTTGAGGAAGTCCAGCCAATTCAGATTCATCCAAAATATGCATCTCGTAACTGTTCGTTTCTGCTAAAACATGTTCGCTGAATTTTAATTGTGCACTTGACAACTCCTTGTCGATTTCTCGCAAAATTTCTTTTTTATCCTCCGGTAAATTGGCTCCATTCCGAGAAAAACTTTTGTATTTTCTGTCCAAAAGCATACTTTGTTCCGCGTCAAGATTGAGTGTTTCTTTTGCATCATAAACTTCCTTGATACGTTTGAACAAAGTTTCGTTTAAAGTGATATCATTGCTGAATTCAGACAATAGTGGAGAAACTTTTTGTGCAATTTCTTGCATTTCTTTCGAAGTTTCAGCCGAATTTAAGTTAAAAAATACGCTAGAAACTCGATCTAATTGTTCACCACAAAATTCCAATGCTTCAATCGTATTTTCAAAAGTGGCTTTTTCAGGATTTTCGCAAATTGCATTAATTTCATCTTTTGTTTCCTGAATAAGTACCTCAAAAGCGGGTAAAAAGTGTTCGTTTTTTATCTTCGAAAAAGGGGCTAAATCAAAGGAAACTAATAGTGGATTTTCTGTATTCATGATGATTTTAATTTTGTATCTTGAAATTTTATTTTGAAATAGAATTACATTTATTGCCCAACAAATGTATAAATAATTTTACCTTCTTGAGAATTGGAAGCACCAGCGGCATAGGAAAATCGAGACATCAAAGCGTATTTTTTGGCTTGCTCAATCATGCAAGAAGAAGCATTTTGTGAACTTTCAGCAACAAATGAAGCACTGACTACTTTTCCGCTTTGATCCACTTTTATTTTTACTGTTACAACTCCATTAGATTTGTCACCACAGGTGTAACCTGGATTTCTAACGTGCCAATTATTTCCTTGGTGCGGCTCTCTCTTGTCTAACTGCCAATCAACCATCACTGAACCTTTATAGGCTGTATTTCCTCCTGAACTTGTGTTTGTATTTGCCTTATTAACGTTGGTGTTTTTTTGTTGATTCTTCTGATTTTCAAGGTCTTTGATTATTTTATCTCTTTTAGCTTCTCCACCAGTTTCTTTTTTGTATTGTTCCTCTTCCTTCTTAATTTTATCTTCAATTTGTTTGCTCACTTTATTTTCATCCCAATTTTTATTTGACTTTTTTCGATCATCATTCAAATCTCGAGATAAATTTTTGACATCTCCTTGAGCCATTTGCGGATTTTGCTCAATATTTTCTGGTTTGATTTCAATTTCCTTTTCCTCATCCTTAATTAATTCCGCTTTTTCGTCCCAAACAGGAATTTCATAAAATTTTTCATAGGTTTCCATTTGGAAATACATGAACAAGGCGATGTAGGTCGCGAAGGCGGCAAGAATTCCAAATTTGTGTTTATCAATAAAATCGAAAAATCTAGACATTTTATTTTTTAGGCTTTATTATTTTTTTCTCCATGATATTGTAATAATGTACTTCATTGTTACCTTCTGAATCTAAACTTAGTAAAATATATTCTTTATTAAGGGATCTAATTTGCTTGTATTTATCGGAAGTTAATGGCGTTCCATCTTTGTAAATCAAAATGCTTACATCTCCCATTCTTGTAACATACAATTTATCATTGAGTTTAATGATTTCATCATAAATTATTGGTACAACAATCGCACCCTTTGTGTTCAATATTCCGTAACGTTTATTAAATGAAACGATTGCAGACTCATTGTCAAAACTTCGTGCTTCATCATAAGTAGAGGGTACAATTACTTTATTTAGTAAATCAACATAACCCCAAAGTCCATCTTTTTGAACGGAAACCAAATCGGAAATTTCTCCAATATTTTGGTATGTTGCAGGAATAACCCATTTTCCGTTGTAATCAATAACACCAAATTTATTTTTCAAACTTGCTTTTGCATATCCACCGCTAAAACCAGCATGTTTAGTGAAATTGGGAATAAAATCAAATATTGGAGGAATTGCAATATTCCCAAAAGCATCAAAATAACCAATTTTATTATTCAATATAAAAGCAATTCTACCTTCAGATAAAATGGCAATATCATCGTATTTTGCCTCTTGAATAATTTTGGAATTAATGTTCAAAATTCCATAATATTCACCATCGTAAAAAGCAAACAAATTGTCGGTTAAACGTTTTACCGTTTCATATTTTAATTCAAATAAGAAATTTCCAAATCGGTCGATGTAATTTTGAAATTCTCCGACTACGACTTGTGCATATCCCTTTTGAAAAGAAAATGCCTCATCATAGCGTTCTTGAATGAGCTGATTCCCAAACTTATCGTAATATCCATAAAGTGAATCTTTTTTAGCAAAAACCAATCCTTCTGAATAATTGCCAATATCTTCAAATTGAATATCAAAAATTAATTTACCAGTTCGATCGATTATTCCCATTTTTTCGCCTTTTTCGACAATTGATCTACCATCTTCGAAATCAGTTGCTTCATCAAATTCAAATGGAATCAACAATTTGTTGTTTTTATCTACAAAACCAATTTTTCCGTTGTTGGATGCCATTGCTAAACCTTCCTTATATAGACTAATTGCTTCATAACTAGCTTCTGAGATAATTTCACCTTCTGCATTCATCCAGCCATAATAGTTTCCATTGCGATATGGAAGTAAAATCTGTTTTGCTAAATTTAGTTCTTCATTAATTTCATCTTTAAACGGATAATCAGGGTATTCTTCCAAAAAAGATTTGATGCGTTGATCAGAATAATTGTACATGTAAATTTGGAAAATTTTACGCCAAGCTTCATCTACATTTCTATTGCTAGGAAAATTTTGGATAAATTGGGAATAACTTTCTAAGGTGTTTATTTTTGTTTGAAGTTTAAATATTTGATTTTCAGCTTCAACCTTGTAGGGGTTTGAGGGTTTTTCTTCCAAAAACAACATATATTCTGCCAAGGTTTTTTGACTTGTGTATTCTTCAAATTCCTTCAAATCAATCTCTTTCTGAGCAACTTTAACGAAATCTGATTCAGGATATTTGGAAATAAATTGTCGAAAAGATTCACTTGTATTCGCTTGCATCGCAGAATAAAAGGCAATGGAATCGCGTTTATTTATGGCAATAAATCGTTCGTTTGCCCACGGATGAACCTTTAAAAAATCTTGATAAGCTAACTCAGTATTTGTTTTTAAAGTGTTTTGGAAATACTCAGAACTAATTTTTCGTTTTAATTCTAAAATTTCCAAGTCATTAAAATTATATTTCTCGAGTGATAAACGGGTTTTTTCTTTTACTAAGATTAAAGTTTTTTCTGCCTTTAAGACGTATTTAAAAGAAGAATCAAGGTGGTGAAATGGATTATCTTTGCGGAAATAAATGGTTGCTAATCCGAAAGAACAAGGAGATTCAAACTTAGTAATTTTTTTTTCAAACAAACGTTTGGCTTCAAAATAATTATAAATTTTTAAAGCCTCAAAAGCATCTTCTAAGGATTTCGCAAAAATTTGAGAAGAGAATAAAAATAATATGATGCTAAAAACGATTTTCAAGTTTGACTTTTTGATGAAATACCAAAGTTAAATAAATATTACATTATTCGTCAATAATTAATGAAAATTTCTAATTCTATGTTTAATTCAACCCCATTTTATTACTTATTGTCCAAGCAATAGTAAACGCACGTTGTTTAGCTATTTCTGCTTTTTCACCTTCAAAATGTTCATCAACAGTTTCTCCAAAAAGTCTCAGCCAAGTATCAAAATTTTCCTTTTTCAAAGGCATTTGAAGGTGCTTTTCTGTGACATTTGTTTTATAATTGGCTTCATCCAACAGAACAAATGACCAAAAGTGAATCATTTTTGGCAGGTGAGCTTCAAAATCAAGTTGACTGAAAAACGGTTTTAATTCTTCATTCATTAAAACCTTCCCGTAAAATGTACTTACTAAAAACTGCACGTCTTCTTTCGATTCTATCTCTTTCATGGCCTTTTTTTGTTAAAATTAAGTTTAAATCTTGACATAATTCTTGAATTTTGAGAAGAAATTAAAGTTTTAACATTAATTCACTTAAACGTACAAATATTATGAGTAAACTTGTATTTTAAAGTTAGTATTATGCGTTATTTAGTTCTATTTTGCTTGGCAATTTCATTTTCAACTTTGGCTCAAAACCCAAAAGACAGTATCCGACTCATTCAATTGTCTGGAGTGGTAGTATCACATGATAGTTTGGAACAAATGCCATTTACTACTGTTTTTGACAAAGAGAGTAGGAGAGGAACCATCGCCGATTATTATGGTTATTTTTCCATGGTTGTATTTCCGGGTGATACCTTAATGTTCAGTTATTATGGATACAAAACTTCCTCCTTTATTGTCCCAGATACTTTAAAAGAAAATAGATATTCAATTATTCATTTATTGCATAAGGATACCATTGAATTACCATCTGTAACGGTATATCCTTGGCCATCACGTGAAGATTTCGCACGTGCATTTTTAGAAATGAAACCTTATGACGATGCTTTAAGACGAGCACAAAAACAACTTTCTGGTGAGAATTTAGCCTTTGCTGCAAGTACGCTATCTTCTGATGCATCTTTATCTTTTGGATGGGCTCAAAATCAACAAAACACAAAATTATACACCATGGGACAATCGCCTGTCAATAATTTACTAAATCCATATTCGTGGGCGTCATTTATTCAGGCTTGGAAGTCTGGTCAACTCAGTAGGGAATAATTTGCTAGAAGCCCTTTTATGCAAATAGTCTAAATTTATTCGTAGAGTAAGTACTTCGACCTTATTTTCCTAAATTCTTGAATTCCTGGTCTCCATGAATGACGAATGTCCTTTTCACTCCAGCCTTCATAAACTTGTCTGCGTAATTCGGAAGTGCCTGCCAATCGATCAAAAAAGTGAGGTTGATTTATAAATTCAACAGTGTCTCCTAAATATTTTTTTGCGTCGAGGAGCCAATCTAAATTTATTTCATACAATCTTTTTTTTGCATGCTCTGCTAAATCTTGGCCTCTACAAATCCTATTTTCCCACAATGGATTTTTTGCCCCAATACTTGGAATGGGTGTAAAAGAAAAACCTAATTCAGGAAACAATGGGTGACCAAACATTTCAAATGGACGCTCAGTTCCTCTTCCTACACTGATTGTTGTTGCTTCAAAAAAACATAAACTTGGATACAATGAAATTGAAATATCTGAGCGTAAATTTGGACTTGGTGGTACCGTTACTGGATATTTCATTTTTCGATTGTAATACTTACAAGAAACAACACTCAAATCACAAAAACTACTATCGCTTAACCAACACTCTCCATTTACCATCAAGGCATATTCGCCAATGGTCATTCCATAAACAATTGGAACTGGATGCATTCCAATAAAAGATTTATGCCTTGGTTCCCTCACAGGACCATCTACATAATGTGCGTTGGGATTTGGTCTATCTAGAACAATCAATTGTTTTTTGTTCTCAGCGCAAGCTTCCATTACATAATGCAAGGTGGAAATATAGGTGTAAAAACGAACACCAACATCTTGAACATCAAAAATCAAAATATCAACATCTTGCAATTGAGAAGGTTTTGGTTTTTTGTTATTTCCATAAAGAGAAATCAGTGGAATTCCTGTTTTTGGGTCCACGCCACTGTACACTTTTTCACCTGCATCGGCGTCCCCTCTAAAACCATGTTCTGGAGAAAATACTTTTTGAATTTTCACTCCTAAACTTAATAAAGTGTCTACCAAGTGTTTATCACCTAACATGGAAGTTTGATTTCCAATAATTGCAACCCGTTTGTTTTTTAAAGAATCTAAGTACAAATGCAAACGCTGATTTCCAATCTGAACAGGATGATGTTTGTTCGCCTTTTCTACTAATTCTTCTGAAATTTCTTCTTCTTGTGAATCAATGACATGGTTTTCAACAACTACATTTTCTTGTTTTTTCTTGAAAAATTTTGTTTTTAAACCACAGGATGAAATGAAAATCAACAAAATACTTTTTATGCACAAAAGCTTTATGTAACTTCGCACATTAAAATGATAAATTGTGAATTTCGAATTATTCATAGCACTTAAAAATCTCAAAAACGAAGTGGAAGGGAAAAAATTCTCTCGACCAATCGTTAAAATATCTGTAATTAGTATTGCACTTGCTATGATAGTGAATATCATCACAATAGCTGTGGTTATTGGCTTTCAAAATGAAGTTAGTAACAAAGTTTTGGGTTTCGGATCTCACGCTATTATTAATTCAAGCACTTCAAATTCTGTATTCGAAAACGAAGCTATTTTGAAAAAACAAGCATTTTTAGATCAACTTAAATCCCTTCCTTACATTAAAAACATACAAGCGGTTGCCTACAAACCTGCAATTTTACAATCCGACAAAAATAAGTCTAAAACACAAGAAATGCAACAAGAAATTCAAAGTGTTTTAGTAAAAGGGGTTGATGAAGCCTATGATTTTAGCTTTTTTAAAGAAAATTTAATAGAAGGGAGACTTCCGAAGTACACTGAAAATTCTACTTCTAACGAAATAATTTTATCCAAAAGAATTGCTTCTGATTTACATTTTAAAGTAGGTGACGAAATCAAAGCATTTTTTGTGAAAAATCAACCTGTCAAACGCGTTTTTAAACTCGTTGGAATTTTTGAAACTGGAATGGAGGATTTCGACAAAAAAATAATAATAGCTGATATCAAACAAATTCAATTGCTAAACGACTGGGGAATCAATGCAGAAATAGATGTTTTAGACACACTTAGTAACGGTTATTTAATCATTAAGGGAATTGTAAATGGTGGAAATGGAAATTATCGTTACGATTTTGGAAAAGGATATGAAAATTTTTCGGGTTTTGTTTGGTATCCAACCAATGATACGGTTTTCAAACTTATTGCCTCTGATTATTGGATGTTCGTAGACGGAAGAGGCGAAGAAACAAGCATTGCTGATACGGCTTTTCTTAAAGTAAAAATTACGAAAAAAGACAATTCGACTCAAAATTTGCCCCTCATTACCGAAAAAGATGGAAGCGTGAAAAAGAAATTTTTGGATCAAACTGGAAATAAATTTGAGATAAAAACGTATGATAGAACTGTACAATTTGAAAAAATTTTAGGGAAAGGAAGCTATCAAAATTACGTTGGAGCCTTTGAAATAAATCTACACTCTTGGGATAACTTTGATGGAAAAATTGAAAAACTCAAAAAAATCATCAATTTTTCATTTTCAAACGAAAAGCAAGATTTACAGTTAACTAGCATCAAGGAAAATGAAAAAGAGATTTTTGTTTGGCTTTCATTTCTAGATATCAACGTTTGGATAATTATTATTCTTATGCTTTTAATTGGCATAATAAATATGGGTTCTGCTCTGCTAGTGATGATACTATTAAAAACTTCATTTATTGGTTTACTAAAAGCTTTGGGCTCAAATTCATGGTCTATTCGAAAGATATTTTTGTATCAAGTCTCTTTTTTAATCCTCAAAGGTATGTTTTGGGGGAACTTGATTGGTCTTGGCTTGTGTTTTATTCAAGAATATTTCCAAATAATTAAATTAAATCCAGAAGTTTATTATTTAAATTCTGTTCCAATTGAACTCACATTTTCTTCAATTTTATTAATAAATTTAGCAACTTTATTCGTCTGTTTATTGGCAATGTTGATTCCTTCATTTGTTATTACAAGAATAAATCCTTCAAAATCGATTAAATTTAATTAATTTTTACTAATTTTAGTTCTTGACATGCAACTTTTTAACTTCGTTTACGTTAAGACTTTAGTAATGAAAAGCAAATTTTTGTATTTTTTCCTCTTTCTTAATGCAATTTTGTTTGCACAAGAGAATAAGGTTTGGATGCATCCAAATCGAGGACAATGGTATGAAAAAATAAATTACAAAGTTGATTTAAATGGAGGTAGCATGTTTATTGAACAAAATGCATTTACTTACCTCTTTCACAATGTTAGCGATTTAAAACATGCTCTGCATCATGGAGAAGAAAAATTTGCAGACGAAACTGAATTCATTGATTTAGTGAGTCAACACTGTATTAAAACTACTTTTTTGGGAAGCAACTTGAATCACCAAAAACTAGAATCAAATTATTCAAATTTTTACCTAAATTATTTTCTTGGTAGTGATGAAAGTAAATGGAAATCAAATGTTCATTCAATTTCTCAACTAGTTTATCCTAATTTTTATGAAGGAATAGATATGGAAATGGAAGGAAGATCAAGTTCCTTTAAATATAATTTTTCAATAAATCCTGGAATAAATCCAAGTACCATTAAATATAAAATTGAAGGAGCAGATGACATCAAGATTGACAAAAATGGGAATTTAATTATTTATCATTCATTTGGAAAAATTGAGGAATCAAAACCAATTGCATGGACAATTTCAGCAAATGGAACTAAAAAACCCGTTGAAATTAAATTCAAATTAAAAAAGGATGTTGTAAGTTTCGAGTTCCCTAATTCTTACAATACTTCCGAACTATTGATAATTGATCCCGAAATCACCTTTTCAACATACAGTGGTTCAACAGCAGATAATTGGGGATGCACAGCTACACCAGATTCTCAAGGAAATTTATTCGCAGGTGGAACAGTATTTGGCGCTGGTTATCCAACAACTCCAGGAGCACTAGCTGGTGGCTATATTGGAGGTGAAAATATTGGTTATTCTGGTTTTGATGTGGGCTTAACAAAGTTTAATGCTTCTGGAACTGCTAGAATTTATTCCACTTATTTGGGTGGCGATGGTAACGAAGCTCCTAACAGTATGGTCTGCAATGCAGCAAATGAACTTTATGTAATGGGAGTAACTTCCTCGGATACAGATTTTCCAGTCAATGCCAATTCCTACGACAATAGTCATAATGGTGGTACTCAATTAAATTTAGAATCTAGTCAAGGATTTAGTAAAACAGATATTTTTATTGCAAGAATTAATCCAACAGGTACTGCTTTGATGAATTCAACTTACGTTGGTGGTTCTGCGAATGATGGTGTAAATCAGGGAGCATCAAATTTAAATGATGGTGACTTGGTAAATAATTATGGTGATAATTTTCGTGGTGAAATAATTTTGGATGCAGATGAAAATGTTTTAGTTGCTAGTTCGACAAGATCAGTGAATTTTCCTACCGTTAGTGCATCTCAAAGCAATTTACTAGGACAACAAGATGCGGTCATTTTTAAACTTAACCCAAGTTTAAGTGCTTTGCTTTGGTCAACGTACTATGGTGGATCTGGAATTGACTCGGGAAATGCTCTAGCAACAAATTCATCGGGGGATGTCTACCTAACAGGTGGTGCAATTTCAACCGATTTAAATGTGCCTAATGGACATGTCAACATCAATTCTGGAGGAAGTTCAGATGCATATATTACAAGGTTTAACCCTACGAATGGAACAATTCTTTCTGGTACATATTTGGGCACAAACAATTACGATCAAGCATACTTTGTCCAAGTTGATATTGACGATTTTGTGTATGTTTACGGGCAAAGTTTAGGAGTAATGCCAATAAGTCCTGGTTTGGTTGGGAATGCAAATGCACATCAATTCATTCGAAAATATAATACGGGATTAAGTGCCGTAGAATGGAATACTAAAGTAGGAGGAAGTAACGAGCGTATTTCACCAACTGCCTTCTTAGTTTCAAACTGTTATGAAATTTATATTTCTGGCTGGGGTGGCTCTATATTAAATACAAATATTTCGGGATTTTCTATTACTCCAGATGCTTTTCAAACCACAAGTAATGGTGATGGTTTTTACATTGCTGTTTTTGACCCCAACATGGCCGCTTTACAATACGCTACTTTTATGGGGGGAAGTGCTGATGACCATGTCGACGGTGGTACCTCAAGATTCGATAAAAATGGGAGAATATATCATGCGGTTTGCGCTGCATGTGGGAATTTGAATAATGGCTTTGTTAGTACTCCTGGGGTTATAAGTCCAACAAACAATAGCAATAACTGTAATCTAGCAGCATTCAAGTTTGAATTAAATTCGATCAATGCTGTTGTTACAGATCCAAATTTCATCATTTGCATTCCAAATCCTATTCAGTTTTTTAACAATTCCACTGAGGGCGATGTTTTCTTTTGGGATTTTGGTGACGGAAATACATCGAATGAAGACAATCCCGAGCATACCTATACCAATGTTGGTGATTATATCGTAAAATTAGTAGTTTCTGATTCTCAAGGATGTAAGGCTCCTGATTCAACAAGTTTTGACATTACCGTTGGTAGTTTTGAAGCTGGATCTGTTACTCCGCCGCCAACAGTTTGTAAGGGTGCCCCGTATCAATTTGATGCCTTTGGAGGTTTAAATTATTTATGGTCACCTGCAAATGTACTTGATGATCCAACAATTCCAAATCCTACAGCAATAATTTTTGATACTACTACCTTCTCAGTTATTATTTCTGATACCTGTGGCGTGGATACTGTTTTTGTAACATTAAATGTCTTTCAGGATGAAATTTCACTATCTCCCGATACATCCATTTGTTTAGGGAGCGCCACACAAATTGAAGTTTTTGGAACAATCAGCCAGGTTTGGACTCCAAATACTTTCATTACTAATAATTTAGATAATAATCCAAATGTAAATCCTGATACGAATACCTATTACGTGGTGTTGGCAACAACTCCAAATAACTGTGTTTTCGAAGATAGTATTTTAATTGAAGTATTTTATACACCACCGGTTCCAATTATCGATGATACTTCCCAAATTTGTTTTGGGGCACAGCTAGATCTTGTTGTTGATGGTGCGCGTTATTATTCTTGGAATCCAAATTTGTTTATCAACACAACTACTGGAAATCAAGTAATTGTGTCACCTCCAAGTAGTATGACTTATTATTGCGACTTTATTAATCCTTGTGGTTCAGTCTTGGATAGTATTTATATTGATGTCATCGTACCAAGAGTTAATGCCTATAACGATACGATTATTTGCGATGGAGAACCAGCGATCCTGAGGGCAGATGGTGCAGTGAATTACCAATGGACTCCAACTTCGTCCTTAGATAATCCACTTGCGCAAGAAGTAATTGCAAGTCCTGTTAATACAACTAATTATACAGTTATTGGAATTGATGAATATGGTTGTCGTGACTCAGCAAGTGTGTTAGTTCAATTATTCCCATCTCATCAAGTAAATGCGGGTGGTTCAATTTATGCTTATTTAGGTGAAGAGGTTCAATTAAATGCAACGGCAGATATCGAAGGTGTTTATATTTGGTCGCCAGAAAGCTTTTTAACTTGCAGTATTTGTCCAAATCCAATTGCTACACCAAATTACAATTTTACATACACAGTCACCTTCATTGATACAAATGGTTGTCAAACTAGAGATTTAGTTCAGATTTCCTACAAAGGAATAATTTATGTTCCTAATACCTTTACACCCGATGGAAGCAAGTTTAACGAGGTTTTTAAAGCTTACGGTGAAGGAATAAAAGATTTTGAAATGCTAATCTTTAACCGTTGGGGAGAATTAATTAAGACTTTAAATTCCATTGATGAATTTTGGGATGGAACTTACAAAGGAAAAATTTGCCAAGATGGCACATACACTTGGAAACTCACTTTTAACGACATCACAGGAGTTTATCAAACCTTAACAGGACATGTGAATTTACTCAAATAAGTTATAGATTATTCAATAAATTTCCCTTGAATGTATGATTGATATTGAAATCCAGTATCGTCTGTTATATTTTGAAAAACAACTTCTATTTCTTTGTTCATATATGCCTCTTGATTTTGGGAAAGTTTTTTGATAAAAGGATCAACAAAATCAACACGAATTGCACTGGTATAGCCATCACTTCCTGGTGAACCAACAATTAAGTAGTTCAAAGCATTTACATCAATAATTCCTTGGAAGGTGATTTTAAATTCATCTTTTTGGTCCAATACTTTTTTCGCACGACTTGGATCAACTTGAAAGTTTTCAACAACATGGTATGGCAATCCTTCCAACTCTTCCTCAAAACTTACTCGTTTTTCAACGGTTTTTGTTACCTTTTCATTTTTGTCATAATAAGAAATTCTGTCAATGAATTTTGCTTCTTTTCCCACAAGTCGTTCTTCCATATATTCGCGTGTTGCAAATATTTTTCCTTGTCTGTAGTAAAATGATTTTGTTCCAAATCCTTTCTTTTCTCCATCATTAAATTGTTCTTCTATCTTTAGTATGTCATCATTCTCATTTAAATGTGCACGAACAACAATATTAGAACCGTCTTCCTTCGAAAAATTCAATGAACTAGCAAGTTTACCTACAGTTTCAATTTCAGAATCAATGGCTTTCATTTCAGCATTAAAAGCTCCTTCTTCGCTAACTTCAACTGTTTTATTTGTATCTTTTTCTGGAGTTGATTTACAAGAGTAAAGTGACATGGAAGTTAGAACGAAAACACCGATTAGTTTCGTGAAATATTTTTTTTTATTGGAGTTCTTTTTCATAAGGTAAATTTATTCTTTTAAAAATCTTCTTTCAAATTGTTAACGTAATTCTATTAAAAAGTAACAGTTTTTATAATAAATGTTTGGACAACAAAAAAAGGCCACTAAAAATGACCTTGACTATTATTTAAATAAATTGAATTTATATTGAAGCTAAATCTGAATTGCTTGTAGTATTAACACTACCATAAGCATCACAACCACCTTTTTTCTTAGAAGAACCGCAAGATGACACAGCTAAAGTTAAAACAAGACACATTAGTGTTAAAGCAAGAATTTTTTTCATTTTGATTGTTTTATATAATAGAAGTCAAAAGTACAATAATTTTCAATCTAAAAAAAATTTATTTATAAACATTTCGTTATTAAAAGAAAGATTAACCTTAAATTGCACAATCTTTAAGCAATGAAAGCATTTTTAGTTTTACTTATTTTTGGATTCTGTTTCATGTCTCTTGCACAAAAGAGCTATAAACTTTCCTTTGCTAATGATGACTATAAAATTTTAAAAAAAAATGTAACTAGCAATTTTAATGATAGTTTAGAAGTTAAAAGCTATTTGAATGAATTTCGTCTATTTGCAATCAAAAAAGGATATTTGTTAGCTTCCTTAGATTCTATTTTTTATAAAAAAAACGAAACTCGTGCCCATTTTTTCTTAGGAGAAAAATTTGTAAAAGCCGAATTGAGCCTCCAAAAAACAGACTTAGATTTTTTAAAAAGAAATAGTAGTTTAAGTGAGAAGTTGATTCGAAAAACTAATTTTTCACCACGTGAAATTTCTAATCTTCTTGCTCTCATTCATCAAACTTACGTCAATAATGGTTTTCCTTTCGCTAGTGTTTCCTTAGAAAAAATAGATTTCATTAATTCTATGCTATTTGCAGAAATAAAAATTGAAAAATTTGCGGAATTTCGGATCAAAAAAATAAATTTAGTTGGAAATCCAGTAGTATCACCAAAGCTAATTTCAGCACAAATCCAAATTAAAGAAGGAGATTTATACAATCAGCAAAAAGTGAATGAAATTTCTTCCAAGTTGACCCAAATTAGTTTTATTTCAGAAGTAAAACCCGCAGAAATTCTTTTTACTCAAGAAGGTGTTGAATTATTTCTTTACCTGAAATCCAAGCCTGTAAGTTTGATTAATGGTGTCGTTGGTTTGCAGCCTGATCCAATAAAAAGCAAACTAAGTTTGACGGGTGAACTTAGACTTAAACTAGTTAACATCTTAAAAAAGGCTGAATTATTCGAACTTAACTGGAGAAGTATTCAAGTGCAAACACAATCATTGAAAATTCAAGGAGTTTTACCAAATCTTTTTCGCACACCATTTGGTTTAGATGGTCAATTTCAATTGTACAAACGGGATAGTACGTTTTTGGATTTAAAAAGCACTTTAGGTCTTCAATATTCCCTAAAAAATGGAAATTATATTAAAATGTTTTTTAGAAGAAATAGTTCATCTATTTTGGGAAATTCAGCACTTACAAGTACTAGTTTTAGCAAATTAAGAAGTGTTGAAACCAATTTCTACGGTTTAGCTCTATCTAAACAAAACTTGGATTACCTTCCAAATCCTCGAAAAGGAATTCAATTGCTGATTGAGGGAACTGTTGGTAGTCGAAATTCTCTAGATAGTTTAACAAAAATTAAAGAAACTACCTTTAAATTCGAGTTCAACATCAACTATTACCTTCCTCTTGCCAAAAGACACGTCTTAAAATTCTCAAACGTTACAGAAAGTTATTTTGCCCCTTCCTATTTTGAGAATGAACTTTATCGCTTTGGTGGACAAATTTCATTAAGGGGCTTTAATGAGGAAGAAATTAACGCAAGCTCACGTAGTGTTTTTGGTTTAGAATATCGATTTTTGTTGGATAAAAATTCCTACTTGTTTGCCTTTTATGATCAAGCATGGTATGAGAACAAAGCAAAAAATTTCGTGACCGATACCCCATTCGGTTTTGGTGCAGGTTTTACTTTTGGAACAGCAATTGGAAATTTCTCAGTTTCATATGCACTTGGAAAACAATTTGATAATCTAATTCAATTCCGGGATGGAAAAATCCATTTTGGGTATGTTGCCTATTTTTAAACAAGTGTTTTTCGAAAAAACATTAATTGATTAATCTCATTTTATTACAATTTTCTTTCCTAGATATTTAGTGTCTTTTCCAAAAAGTAAGTCTAACATCAATTTTACTCGAGCAAACTTCTCACGGATAGATGTTTTTAATCCAAAATATTTGTCCACATCTTTCGCATTGTAACCCTGCATGTTTATGTCATATCTTTTTGCTAAATAGATAGCACGTTCATTATGAAACTGTTGTGAAATTACGATTACATCTTTTTCTCCAAAAACCAAAGAGCAGCGTGCAACAGAATCTAAAGTTCTAAAACCTGCATAATCCAAAATGATCTTTGACTCAGGAATTCCTAATTTCAACAAATCGTCTTTCATCATTTGTGGTTCGTTGTAGTTTTCGTATGAATTATCACCACTAATCAATATAAATTCGATTTTTTTGGATTTAAAAAGGTCGACAGCGGCAGTTATTCTATGTCGATAATATTGATTTTCATTTCCGTTAGCTAACATTTTCGAGGTGCCTAGCAAAAGTCCAATTTTAGCTTTTTGCAATTTATGTAAATCCGCAGAACATTTATCACTTGCATGAGATTTTACCAAATAATCACAAACAAATAATGCAATTATCGAAAACAACAGTAAATATGCAGTTATTTTTAGAATTCTTCTCATTTTTAGTGTGTTCTAGTCATTGTTTCAGGCACACAAATAATGAAGTCGGCTTTGCCAAGATAATCCTTTTCTAACTTGGAAATATCGGCTTGTGTCACCGTTGAAATTGTTAGCATTTCTTCATAAGGAATCTTTCCATAATAGTTTAAATACCACAAAATTCCTTGGTAAAAATCACTGTGATAACTTCCGTTTAGATGATAAAAAACTGAATCTTTCCCACAGTTTTTTGAAATAAAATATCCCATGGTCGCATCTTTAATTGCTTGTGCATAAACAAAATTATTTCCCATGTGCATTTCGCCATTTAATAAAGCTGCATATTGACTTAAAGTAGTATCGACAGGAAAATCAACGGGAGCAAGCCATCTTTTTTCAAGGTCAGTCAAATTAGCCAAACTTGAAACTCCTTTTTTGTAGACCTGGGATGCAAACTTACGAGGAACATTTGTTGCAATCCATTTTAGTTTGTTTTCTTTAGCAAAATCCAACATGCGTTGGTAATCAGTTTCTTGGTTGGACCATAAACGACAAGAATCCTTGAATTTTTTTAAATCATATTCGCCAGTTAAATAACTGTTTATTGCATTTTGATTGTCTTGTTCGTACATTTCTGAACCGCAAACTAAATTTTCTCTGTGTTTTTCAAACAAAGCTATTTGTAACTCAAACTGCAACCAGTGTGCAATTGGATCATCGTGTAATTCTCCAAAAAAGACAAATCTTTTCTTCAAAGCAGCACTTTTTAATTTAGAAAAACTCGTTTTTTTTCCTTCCTTAGTAAAGATTTGATACGCTTGATAATCTTGTGCATCCGCGTAATTGAATACCAAAAAGAAAATCAAACAAAATTTAAAAGATTTCATGAAACAATTGTTTTTGACTTAAAGTTGTTAAAGTTATGGAATTTAAGTGAAAACTTGAAATAAAAATCTTTATAATTGCTTATATTTGTGCCTTAAAAACAATTTTAGTTACTGATTCCTCCGGAAAGAAGGGATAAAAAAATGAAAGACAAATTTTCGACATTTTCGCCACAATTGATTGTATTAATCAAAAGATTAGGAATTTTTCTTTTGTGTTTCCAACTTACACGTGTAGTTTTTTTGTTTGCAAATTGGAATAATTTTAGTCAAATCGGTTTTGCTGATTTCTTTGCAAGTATCTATTTCGATGTAATTACGATTTCCCTTTTAGCTTTTCCATACATCTTTCTTTCCTTACTTCCTTTTTCTTTTAGAAATTCATCGTGGTATCAATTTTTTTTAAAAATCGGCTTTCATATTTTCAATATCTTTTTCATAAGTTTGAATTTGATTGATGTGGTGTACTTCAGTTTCACTCAAAAACGTTCTACGATTGATTTACTAACAATTGTAGGTGGCGGTGATGATTTTGCCCAACAAATTGGATCATTTTTCAGAGATTTTTGGTTACTCTTGGTTTTTCTTGCAGTTTTTGTAACGCTTGCAACTTGGTTATATAAAAAAGTTCACCTTAAAAAAACGCCCTTTTCTTTCCTGAAAGATTTACTTGTTTTCTTAGTCTCACTTGCTATTTTCGTACTAATTGCCCGAGGAGGTTTTCGTTTAAAACCAATTAGTCCAATTGATGCGTCCACCTTTACTCGCGTTGAAAACACCGCTTTGGTTCTAAATACTCCTTTCACAATGATAAAGTCTTTCAACCAAGAATCCTTGGAAGAAAAGCATTATTTTAATCCAGAAACAGAATTAAGATATTTTAATCCGATACAAACTTCTCAGCCTCAAAACTTATTTCAAGACAAGCCAAATGTTGTTGTAATTATTCTTGAAAGTTTTGGAAATGAATGGGTTGGAGCTGCTGGAGCAGAAAAGTCATTTACACCATTTTTGGATTCCTTAAGTAAAAAAGCCTTATACTTTAAAAATGGAATTGCGAACGGGAAAAAGTCAATTGAAGCGGTACCTTGCATTGTTTCGTCCATTCCATCCCTTCTTGATAATCCTTATATTTCCTCCAAATATGGAACAAACACCATTAATTCCCTTGCTACAATTTTAGGTAAACAAGATTATGAAACTGCTTTTTTTCATGGTGCAACCAATGGTTCAATGCGATTTGATGGTTTTGCTGCTCAAGCAGGTTTTAAACACTATTTTGGTAGAAAAGAATACAATAATGATGCTCATTTTGACAAAACTTGGGGAATTTTAGATGAATATTTTAATCCTTGGACAGCTAAAAAGTTAAGCGAGTTTAATAAACCTTTCTTCGCAACATTGTTTACATTGTCTTCCCATCACCCTTATTTTATTCCAAAACATTTGAAAGGAAAACTTAGAAAAGGACCTCAACAAATTTGTGAATCAATTCATTACGGAGATTATAGTTTGGAGAAATTTTTCAAGGAAGCAAAAAAACAAGCTTGGTATGAAAACACCATTTTTGTAATTTGTGCCGATCATACTTCTTCAACCAACAGTGAGATTTACAACCAACGTAGTGAAATGTATAAAATTCCAATCCTTATTTTTGGGGGGAACAATCAAATTAAAGCTAAAAAAGAAACGGAAGTATTTCAACAACTTGATATTTTGCCAACTCTATTGGATCTGTTAAACTTAGAAACGAAGTTTTATGCATACGGAAAATCCTATTATAATACGAAGCGTGAGGCTGAAGCAATTACTTACATAGAAGGAACGTACAATTATTTTTCTCCGAGGCACATGATGACTTTTTCTAATGATCAAGTTAGAAATTATTACAACATCGAAGAAGTCATAAAAAACACACCAGATTCGCTTAATTTTTACCTTAAAGCGAGTAAAAGATATGAAAAGCGATTAAAAGCGATGATTCAACGTTACCATCGTGACCTAATTATGAACCAAATGTACATTCGATGAAGAAAAAAATTCGGTTCATAATAAATCCAATTTCTGGTGTGGGGAAAAAAGGTGAAATTCCTGGTTTGATTCAACAGCATTTGCATCATGATTTGTTTGAATATGAAATCGTTTATACGCAATACCGCAAACATGCAAAATTGATTGCGAGTGAATCTTCCAAGTTAGGATTTGATATCGTTTGTGCAGTTGGAGGTGATGGTTCCGTTCATGAAGTTGGTACAGCATTAATTGGAACAAAAACTGCACTTGCTATCATCCCTGTTGGATCCGGAAATGGTTTAGCAAGACATTTAAAAATCCCCTTGGATATCGTTGAAGCCATAAAAAATATCAATCATTCTTGTGATTTCATCATGGATACTGTTTTGGTGAATGACAAGCCTTTCTTGGGCACTGGTGGATACGGTTTTGATGCAGAAATCGCCAAAAAATTTGACCACACCAAAACGAGAGGTTTTTGGGGTTATGTTAAACTTGTAAGTAAAGAATATAGAAAATACAAGCCAATTGAAGTTGAAATTAGCGATGAAAAAAACACATCCAAAATGGACGTGGTGCTATGTACTTTGGCCAATTCCTCTGAATTTGGAAATGGATTTTGCGTTTCACCAAGGTCTTCACTTAGGGATGGAAAGGTTGAAATTTGTATCTTAAAACCTTTTCCATTTTGGAAAACCTTATTTATTCTTTATCGTTTTTTCAATAACTCAATTCACAAAAGTAAGTACGTTGAAATACGGTCAATTGAAAAAATTAGAATCAAGGTTTTGAATCAATTGGCGCATTATGACGGAGAACCATTTAAGGTAAGAAAAGAATTAAATGTGCATGTAAAGGCAAAAAGTTTGAAGGTTTTAGTAGGAAAAAGTTATCAATCAAAAATTAAGTAATTATGGAATTCATAGAAGTAGATTTAGAGACAATTTTACCAATTTTAGATAAATTGAGTCCAGACACAAAAGCACTTTGGGGAAAAATGAGTGCGCAACGTATGGTTGAACATTTAACGGATAGTGTTAAAGTTGCTACTGGTGAGAATCCGCAAGAATTGATTGTTGAGGAAGAAAAAATTCCAAGAATGCTTGCTTTTCTTGATTCTGATAAAGAAATGGCACAAAACATTCAGGTTCCATTTGCAAAGGAAGATGAAGTTTTACGTCACGAAGAAATTGAACTTGCAATTGACGAATTTGTTGAAACTTTTATTGAGTTTGAAGAATTATACGAACAAAATCCAAACTTAACGCACGTTCATCCATTTTACGGACCATTGAATTTTGAACAATGGAAAAGGTTGAATGCTAAACATTTAACGCATCATTTTAAGCAATTTGGATTGATTTAAGTTCAATTATTATTTCATCTTATCCGCTTCTTCGCGAGAAAGTTTATAATCCGGATTGTATTTTAAGGCTTTTGCAAAAGATTTTAAAGCATTCGTTTTGTCACCTTTTGTTTTGTAACAAAGTCCTAAATTGTGCCAAGCTTTCACAAACTGCGGTTCCATATCCAATGCAGATTGATAATAATAAATCGCACTATCAACTTGATTTTGATGAAATTGTTTAATATACGCTTGATTGAAAAGTGCCAAGTAATATTTATTATCCGTTTGAATTAAATCACGGTAGGCAAGCATTGCTTCGTCATATTTTTCAAGCATCTGCAAAGAATAGGCAATTCCGTACAATGCGTCAGTTGATTTTGGGTCTAATTCAGCAGCAGTTCGAAAGTATTCCAATGCAAAAGGATATTTTTCATCTTCTGTGTAAATCCAAGCAAGTTGCAAATAAGCTTCAAAAAACTTAGGATCTTGCTGCACTGCCGTTTCATAAGAAGAAATAGCCAAATCTCGTTGTCCAATGGTTAAGTAATTTGTTCCCTTCATAATGTAAGCATCTCTGTAATGTTTATCCATTTTGAGTACCTCATTGATGTATTTGAATGATTTTTCGAACTCTCCTTGCTGTGTATACGTTGAAGCAAGAGCAATGTAAGCTTTTTTATTTGAAGGTTGTTTTCTTAATATATACAAAAAGTGTTTCTGAGCATTGTCAACATCAGCAATAGATCGTGTTGCGATGTTGTTCATTGCATTGGCGTATAAAAATCGCGCTTCAACGTTAAGGGAATCCAAACGGAATGCTTTTGCGCCTACATTTAATGCTTTATTGTAGATATAATTGTCCAAGTATCTATTTCCTTGTTTCACTAGCAGAGGAACGCTATCTGGGTAAATCTCCACCAAACTATCCAAATTTAAATTTTTATTAGCAATTTTGGTATTTTCACCACAACTGATTAATAAAAAAAGAGAACATAAAAGGTAATAATACTTCATAATACTTTTTGATTTCCTTGTAAAGTTATTTTAAATAATTTAATTTTTGCCAACTTATTTTCTAAGTGTTATTTCTATTTATTTTTCGGTTAAAAATTTTGAATTTACTCATTTCACAAACAAAATTTCATAAAAAAAGGCTGAAAAAATTCAACCTTTAAGTTTTTTATTTTTGAAAAATTAGGAAATAAATGTTGCCTCAAAACAAGAAGACTTATTTTGCGACAAAGGTATATTCCTATAATTAATTTTCTTCTTCTTCGTCAAAAATTCTTTTTGGGCGAATTTTTGCAAATACACCTAAAGAAATCCAGAACGGTACAATAAATCCTAATAAAAAGAACAATAACCAAAATGCCATCCCTCCGATTAAAAAGAAGATTGTCATACCTAATCCACTAATATCCATATCTTTTGTTTTAAATTAATTGCTATTCTTGCCGTAAAATTAATAAAATAATTTAATTGACAAAAAGAAAAGTGTTTAATTAGAAAAATTCTTAATTACAACCAGTACTTCGCGATTCTTTTTGGCAACTTTTTTCTGAGTTTTTTAACTACTTCATCTCGAGAAGCAATTCCACCAATTTTAATCATATCGTAGGCAACAAACTGTCCGTTGCGGTAAAAATTAAATTCAAATGTTACTGAGGCAATCTCATCTCTGTAAAGAGGAAAAAGATGACCAACAGCTAATTCAGTTTTAAAATCATTATGCATCGTTGCCGCTTTGAATTTATTATCATAGCCACGCACAGAAATTAATACATAAGTGTCAAAACCTTGGGCTGCAATTGCTTTTTGAATGCTGTCGTACGCTAAATGAGCTATATCGGCACCTTGCTTTTGAGCATTTAAAGAAGCCATTGTTTTTATACCAACATTTGCGAATATTTCAGCCAAATTAATTTCAGCAGTAAATCGATCTTCTGGACGATCCAATTGCGCAACAACTACTACATTTTTAAGATCCAATTTATCTAATTGTGCAAAAACTCCTGCATTTGCAATTAATAAACTGAATAAGATTACTGCTTTCATAATTTATAAATTAAAATATTTCTTTCGCAATTGCTTTTACTGAACCTGAAGTAGACATCGTATAATAATGAATACAAGGAACATTATTTGCTTTCAATTCTCTTGATTGATGAATTCCCCACTCAATTCCAACTTGTGCAATTGCTGCGTTATCTTTACATTTCACAATTTCTTTTGATAATTCTTCCGGGAAATCTATGTGAAAAAACTTCGGTAAGAATGATGCGTGTTGAATTGTTTTTATGGGTTTTAAACCTGGAATAATTGGAACCGTAATCCCAATGTTTCTGCACGCTTCCACGAATTCAAAATACTTTTTATTATCGAAAAACATTTGTGTTACGATGTAGTCAGCACCAGCATCAACTTTAGCTTTTAGGTGAATTAAATCAGTTGACAAATTCATTGCCTCAAAGTGTTTCTCAGGATAACCAGCGGCACCAATACAAAAATCTGTTGGTTCCAATTGGTAATCTTCAGTCATGTAATTTCCTTTGTTCATTGCCACCACTTGATTGATTAAATCAACAGCATAAGCGTGACCTTCAGGATGTGGTTTGAAATTGGATTCAGTCTTAACAGAATCACCACGTAAAGCTAAAACATTATCAATTCCTAAAAATTGTAGGTCAATCAAAGCATTTTCTGTCTCTTCTTGACTAAATCCACCGCAAATTAGGTGAGGAACTGCATCAACTTGATATTTATTCATAATCGCAGCACAAATACCTACAGTTCCAGGACGTTTACGAATTGCAATTTTTTCCAACAATCCTTTTTCTCTTTCCTTGTAAATATATTCTTCTCTGTGATAAGTTACATTAATAAATTTTGGTTTAAATTCCATCAAAGGATCAATTCCGTCATAAATAGATTGAATACTTTTCCCTTTTAAAGGAGGTAAAATTTCAAATGAAAATAGAGTAGATTTTGATGCGTTTAAATGTTCAATAACTTTCATGCTGTAAAAAATTCTTTAACTTTTATTAATTAATGTTAGCAAAACCGAAACAAGAATTCAACTTGCGGGTGCAAAGATAATAAATTTCAAGGAGTTGATTGCTTTTCAATTGATTGATTCAGCAATTTCAAGCTATTTTTCGAATTGCTTCTCTTTTGGCTAATCCTTCTAAATTAATTTCATTTACAAATTCCATTACTTTTTCTGGAAAAACATCAGCGTAAGAACGTAAACTCCATCCAATAGCTTTTTGAATAAAAAATTCTTTATTTGCTTGAAATTGAACAACTAAAGATTTAAGTAATTCAAAATTAACGTCATTTTTATACTTCAATTGAAAAATCAATGTACTTCTATTTAACCACATATTGTCAGAATTTCTCCAATTTTCAATCGTAGCTTCTAGTTTGTTTGGGAAAAGTTGAAAATATGTCCCGAGATAATTAGAAGCAATTAGATCAACTGTGTCCCACCAAGATTTTTGCTTAATTAACCATTCTAAAAAATCTAAATCTTCCTCAAGCCATTCTTTCTTTTTCCACTTTTTGATAAAATCAATGGCGGTGTATTGAAATTCTCGCTCTTCCTTTTGCCACAATTCTTGAACTAATTCTCGCTTTTCTTCCCAAGTCAAATCAGGCAGTTGACTAAACCAATTTGCTTGAATTTCCTTTCGCAGAGGAGATGGTAAACCAAGGAATGTAAATTTTTTTTTCATATAATTTGACATTCCCTCTCCCTTCAAAGAATTAGCTTGATTCCTAAATAGAGAATCTAAGTGCGAACACAGAGCTAAAACCTTAGACATAAAATTTTCAATCTTTGATAATCAACTGAAAACCTTTTCCATGGACGTTCATGATTTCAATACGCTCATCTTCTCGCAATAATTTTCTCAATTTTGCGATATAAACATCCATACTTCTTCCATTGAAATAATTATCATCTCCCCAAATGGCTCGAAGTGTTGCCTGTCTGTCTAAGATTTCATTTTGATTTTTACACAATAATTTTAACAACTGATTTTCTTTTGTTGTCAATTTAGTTGGTTCACCTTGAGTGTACAGCAAACGAGATTGAGCATCAAATTTAATTTTACCAACCATAAAAACGTCATCTTCAACAACTTGTCCAGCATCTGAAGTTCTTCGCATAATTGCTTCAATGCGAGCCAATAATTCCTCCATCGAAAATGGTTTCGTCATGTAATCATCAGCACCAATAGAAAAACCTTCTAATTTATCCTCTTTCATTGATTTCGCTGTCAAAAACAAGATTGGAACCTTTTTATCAATTTCACGAATTTCTTTTGCCAAGGTAAATCCATCCATTTCTGGCATCATGACATCAAAAATACAAAAATCGAAACGAGAAAGATTAAATTGTTCGAATGCTTGTTTACCATTTCTGGTTAATTCGACATGAAATCCTTTTGATTTTAAAAATGAATGCAACAACAAACCCAAATTGTCGTCGTCTTCCGCTAATAATATGTTTAACTTTTTGTCCATAATAATAATTTATCAGTGTTTGTATTCAGGAATTTGAATTGTAAAAGTTGAACCTTCATTGAGTTTACTTTTCACAAGAATATTCCAATTATTTAATTTAACGATTGCTCGCACATAACTTAATCCTAAGCCAAAACCTTTCACATTGTGCACGTTACCCGTAGGAACTCGATATAATTTATCAAATATTTTATCAATGTGATCCTTCGGAATACCAATTCCTTTGTCTTGGATACAGATGTGAACTTTGTGGTTTTCTTTTTTCAAAAAGACATCAATTTTTGGGGCATCTTTGCTGTATTTGATTGCATTATCAATTAAGTTGGTGATGATATTTGTGGTATGCACTCTGTCGCCTAAAATAAAAATTTGTTCATTAGGTATATGTTTAGTTACAGTTCCACTTAGGTTTGAAACACGAAATTGAGCATGCTGACAGATGGTATTAATAATTTCATTTAAATTTAGGCGCTCCTTTCTTAAATTTAGTTCACCACGATCGATAATGGCACTTTGCAAGATACGTTCCACCAAAACCTCCAAACGTTTGTTTTCATCCGCAATCATTTTGATAAAAGGAACTGACTGATTAGATTTATCTTTGACCATATCACTATCATTCAGCGCTTCGCAAGCCAATGAAATCGTGGAAATTGGAGTTTTGAATTCATGCGTCATATTGGAAATAAAATCATTTTTCATTTCACCTAATTTCTTTTGGGTGAGAATGGTTTTAAACATGAATGAAAAAGCTACAACAATCAATAATACCAAACCAACATTAACAATCAACATTGAACCCATTTCCTTGAAAACAAAAGAGTTTTTAGAGGGAAAATTTAAGTACAAATTCAAACGTTCATCCAAAATATTCTGAGGATAAAGTGTTGTTTTCGAGTTTTTTAGGGTATCTAGTTTTAAATTATACTTTTTACCAGCGAATTTAAATTTAATTGGTTCACTTTCTTCATCGGTGACAAGGAATTCATAATTTAATGGAAGTTTTGCTGCTCTTACTTCATGTGCAATTACGGAATCTAGGAATAAAATATCAATTCGTTTGGAGGGCTCAGCATAGACATTATTTCTAAATGCTTCCACCATCATTTCATTGATGAATTTAGCTTTTTTGAAAATCTGCTGCATAACACGTTGATCCAACTGAATGGAGACTGAGGTCGAATCATTGTTTGGAAGCATTCCTGCTTCTTTATTAAAAAGTTGGCGAATATGACGCACATCACGCGCCAAAACTTTATGCTCAGCGGTTAAACCAGATATTGAATCGAATGATTTACCTTTAATAATGAGGAAATTTTTTATTTCCCCATCTTCTAATATACTTGTATCTTTGATTGAAATCGACTCTTGTGCAGCAAGAAGGTTTTGAAATTCTTCCTTTAAAATATCTTTGTATTGTCCACTAAAATCTTTGTTTACTACTTGTAAATATTTGCGAATGTCATCCGCTTTTTCATGGTGAACAGCAATGCGATCCAATAAAGTTTGTACTTGGTTTTTGAATTGATTCGATTTTCTATCGTACAATTGAGCTGTTTGAAACAATTGAATAATTAGTAAGGCAATCATAGCGACGCTTACTAGCAAAACGATAAAATTTATACGTATCTTTTTCAAAAAATCAATTTTAAATGTTCAACGAATGTAATTCAAACAATTTATTATTGCTTTGTGCTTAACTTTTTTTAACACTAAATAGATTAAATTTTATAAGTTTGTAGCTCAACAAAAACAGCATTTCTGGTGATTAGTATTTGTATTCCTGTTTATAATTTCGATATGACATCGCTTGTTAGTGAGTTATTACTTCAGGGTGCCAAATTGGATGAATCAATTGAAATCATTGCAATAGATGATTATTCAAATGAACAATATAAACAGAAAAATGAAACAATATTATCAAAGGTAAAATACATTCAACTTGAAAAGAATATCGGAAGATCGAAAATTCGTAATCTTTTTTTGAACTATGCAAAATTTGAAAACCTACTTTTTTTAGATTGTGATTCTTATATCTTCAGCGACAAATTTTTGCTTAATTACATAACGAAAATTAAAAAAGATAATTTTCAAATTGTTTTTGGAGGAAGAGTTTATCCAGAAAAATGTCCATCTAGAAACCAAAAACTGAGTTGGAAATATGGTAGTCAAATCGAGAGTAAAACAGTAGAAATTAGAAAGAAAAGGCCAAATAAGTCTTTTATGACGAATAACTTCTTGATAAAAAAAGAGTTACTTGAAAAAATTAAATTTGATGAAAAGCTTGTAAAGTATGGACACGAAGACACACTTTTTGGTTTTGAATTAATGTTAAACAGTGTTGAAATTAAGCACATTGAAAACCCAATTTTAAATGGGGACATTGAAAACAATGACATTTACTTAGACAAAACTGAACAAGGAATCAGAAATCTAATTTTCATTCTCAATAATAGTGACAAAAAAGAACTATTTATTAAAAATGTAAGCTTGTTGTATTATTTCTCAAGATTAGAATCAAAAAAACTGACTAAATTTTATCATGTTATTTTCCAATCGATTAAATTACCTTTGCGTTTTTGCTTAAAAAAGGGTTTCGTAAATTTAAAATTATTCAATTTTTACAAGCTAGGATATTTCATCCAACATTACAAATAGATCTTTTTAAGTGTTTCAATTTCCTTCTCCCAGCACAATTCTTTTGCGGCAATTTTTGAGTTTTCAATATAGTTTTGCATTAAATCATCATTGGTAAGCAAATCTTGAATTGCATTGGCAATTGTTTCTGAATCAACAGAGCTGATTGTTATACCTATTTTATACGTTTCAACTATTTTTTTAATCTCTGGCAAATCGCATGTCAATACTGGTAAATTGCAGGAAATATAATCAAATAATTTATTTGGCAAAGCATAATGATAATTCAAATTTGTTGCTTTCTCCAAACTCACTCCGAGGTGCGCTTTTTGAGTGTAATGTTTTAATTGATCAAAAGGTATTTTTCCTAGAAATTTAACTTTGTTTTCAAGTTTTAAATTCAAAACTAAATTTTTAATTTCAATTTCAACATCACCACTTCCAATGATTTGCAGTTCAATGTCTTCTAGATAAATAAATGCTTCTATTAATTCCTCCAACCCTCGATCTTTATTGAGAGCCCCTTGATATATAACGGTCTTTTTTGTGTTTTTTGTGACGGTTTCCGGTTCACTGTAAAATGGAACGTTTTTTACACTCAATACTTGTACATTGTATTTGTGTTCAAAAACTTTTGCCAAACTTTCGTTTACAGTATAGACGTACTTCAATTTTGGAAAAATTGCTTGTTCAATTTTTCCCCAAACTTTTTTCACAAATGGTCGATTATTTAACTCTGGAACCTCAGTAAAATATTCATGTGTATCGTAAACTAATTTTATTTTTTTTATCTTTGAAATTAAATAATTAGGTAATAAAGTGTCTAAATCATTTGAAAGTAAAACATCTGTTTTTTTAAATAATAGATAAAAGAACAAACGAATATTATAGTTGGCATAAAAGAGCATTCCTTTTGTGAAAATTAGACTAAATCTTTTTGTTTTATATTCTCTTTTTATTTCTTGGCTAGATTTTAGTTTTCTACCAACTAAAGTGACATCATAATTATTTTGAAGCAAAAAAGTACACACTTTATGAACGCGTTGATCTACAACTAAATCATTCGTTACACTTACAATGATTTTTTGCTTTTTCATTAAAAATTAATCGTTTGTTCCACGTGATTTTCACCAAAAGCGTAGGGGATATAAGCTAAAGATGGAATTTCGTTTGTAATGATTACTTGACCGCTTTTACCTAAAGATATCGAACCGTGCGTATCTGAAATCCCCATAGCGTATGCAGCATTAATAGTGAGGGCGTTTAGGGCATCTTCAGGCGTCAATTTCATTTTGATGCAAGCTAAACTCATAACCATCTGCAAATTTCCAGTTGGTGTGGTACCAGGATTAAAATCACTTGCAAGCGCAACACCTAAACCAGCATCGATCATCCTTCTACCATCGGCATACGGAATTGAAATAAAATGGGAGCAACTTGGGAGTAAACACGGCATGCAACTTGAATTTTTTAAAGTTTCGATGTCTTTATCAGAAATTTCTTCTAAATGATCTACTGAAAGAGCATCTAATTCAACTGCTTTTGAAATGCCATCCAAAATAGAAAATTGATTCACATGTACTTTTGGTGTCAATCCATATTTTTTTCCGGCTAGCAAAATTTCTTCCATTTCTTCCAATGAAAAATAATTTCGTTCGCAAAACACATCAATATAATCAGCTAGTTTTTCTTCAGCAATGATTGGCAACATTTCATTAATTATAATATCTATGTATCCTCGATGATTTTCTTTGAATTCTTTTGGAAATGCATGAGCGCCTAAAAATGTTGCTTTAATTGGGAAATTTACATTTTCTTTAATTCTCTTAATAACACGCAACATTTTTAATTCTGCTTCAAAACTCAAACCGTAGCCAGATTTTATCTCAAATGCACCTGTGCCATAGCTATTAAGTTTTTTGATTCGTTTCATAGCTTCGTCATAAAGCTCTTCTTCTGATTTATCTGCCAATTTTTTTGCTGAATTTAAAATCCCTCCTCCTTTAAGGGCAATTTCTTCGTAACTTAATCCTTTTATTCGATCTACAAATTCTTCCTCACGAGATTTTGCAAAAACAATATGTGTGTGTGAATCACAAAAAGCAGGTAAAACAAATTTTCCCTCAGCATCAATTACCTCTACCTCTCGCCAATCCGTGATTCCTTCCCATTCAGACATCGCACCATAAGCAACAATAACATTGTTTTCAATTGCTAAAAATGCGTTGTCAATATGCGGAATTGTCTGCATATCTTTACCTAGAATTCGTTTTGGTAAATTTTCGCCGCATTGCAACAAACTCTTAATGTTTTTAATTAAAATTTTACTCATTACTTAAATTTGAATCTACAAAATAAAGATAAGATCTCCGAAAAAAAGAAAAATTATACTTTTTTTCAAAATTACGTATAAATTCAAAAAAAACTATTATTTTTGCAGTCCAATTAATTCAAGTTTTAGTATTTGTTTAATTGCCCGAGTGGCGGATCCCGATAATTATCGGGAGGTAGACGCTCAATGAAACGCCCAAGTAGAGGATCCCGATTAAGATCTGGAGATTGAAACTTGATGAAATGCCCAGGTGGCGGAATTGGTAGACGCGCTGGATTCAAAATCCAGTTTCGCAAGGAGTGCGGGTTCGATTCCCGCCCTGGGTACCAATTGGAATAGGATTCCAAAAAAACTTATAAGTTGGCTTCCACCTCTTATAGGAAGATTATCCCAAATGTCTCTGATGTTTGGGATTTTTGTTTTAAATTTGTTAGGAATGGCAAGTGTATACATTTTAT
>JBIKSI010000232.1:0-3066 GCA_044348665.1 Crocinitomicaceae bacterium | reverse complement strand
CTCGGATACATCGTAACTTTTCCGAAAAAATATTTATACGATGGATTTTGCACCACGATTGCTCCCAATCCATCCCAAATATTGTCTAATGCGAACAATCCTTTACGTGGATTTACACTTGGTTGAAAATTTGGTTGCACCCAACTTCTGCCCAATTCAATCGTTTTTGGAAGATAATTTTTAATGAAATTTTCTGTGAAATCAAAATAATGACTTGTTGACAAATGGATTTCATTGGAGTTTGAATCAATGGCTTTATCACACAAAATGTAACGATATCCGCCGATTATTTCTTCATCTTCTGGCGACCAAACAATTAGTTGCTCGTAACAAATCTCATTCGTGTCAAATTCATCCAAGTCGCAAGCCAATCCTGTTCCACCGCCGGATGCACGAAATGTGATTTCACGTAAGCGACCAATTTCCTGCAAAGTATTTGGGGAATTATGCACATTAACGCAGTAAATTTCATTGTCGCCTTTTCTAGTTTTTCTTAAAAAACGTTCTTTATTTAATTCACTTTTTAAAATTTCTTTTGCTATTGCTGGAATAATTTCTTGCATTATTTGGATCTAATTTGAGAGATAAATTTACGAAAATAATTTTAATTATGATTTTTTTCCAAACTATAAACCTTTTTTCGAACGAATTCTGTCCATTGTTTGTAATTTTTGCTTCCGTCTAATTCCTCAGCAGGAATCAGGTCTCCGACAATAAATTTTATCGTTTGATTTTTTTGTTTGAACAGTTCATTCGCGAGGTAAAGCATTTCAATATTTGCTTTGATGCCTAAAAAAGTTCTGAATCTGGATAATCTGTAAAAGAAATTTGACAATTTTCCGTCAATATAAATTGGTAAAATGGGTAAATTATTTTTTTTAGACTGTGTCAGGAAGGTTTTTTTCCAAGGTAAATCACGCACTTTTCCATCAATTTTGCGACTCACCATTCCCGCAGGAAAAATACAAACTGCTTTTTCTGATGCAAATAAATCACCCACTTGTTTTAAAATTCCATCTTGATTTTTTCCATGTTTATTCACACCCACAAAAAGATTTTTCATAGGTTCCAAATTCAATAACAAATCATTTACAATGAACTGTAAATCAGTGCGATGATGCTTTATCGCATGTACAAAGGCAATCGCATCCATACCACCTAAAGGATGATTCATGGCAATGCAAAGTCCACCTGATCTTGGAATTTTTTCAAGTCCAATAAATTCAATTTTAATATTGAGGTAATTAACAACAGCGGTGCAGAATTCTTGACCTTTTTGGTCAGGATGATTGCTTAAAAAATCATTAATTTCATCCTGATGTAAGATTCTTTCAAGGTATCGAATCATAAAGCCAGGTAAAAATTTTAGCAATCTTGGATTTTTGCTTCCAATCAATTTTTTTATATCAATAAATTTTTGGTCAGACATTTTCTATCCTTTTCTAGTATTTATTCATACAAAATTAACATCTTTGCATTAAAATTAAGCAAAAACATGAAATTCTCTTTTTTCTCAAACAAATACCTCCTATTTATTTGTTTATTTTTCACTTTTACATCCTTTTCACAAAACACGAATTTAAGCAATGATAATTCTTTGCCACAAAAGGAAAAAGTGTCGAGGAAAAATTCAATTTACACTTATTGGGGTTGGAACAGAGGATATTATACCAAGTCAGACATACACTTTTCAGGAGAAAATTACAATTTTACACTTTATGATGTAATTGCGAAAGACAGACAATCTCGCTTCGATGCCAAGACATATTTTTCACCAAATAAAATGACAATTCCACAATACAATTTTAGAATAGGTTACTTTTTGACAGATGATATTTCAATTTCGGTAGGAGCGGACCACATGAAATATGTGATGAGAAATTTTGAAACTGTAAAAATTGACGGCTACATCGAAAATTCTGGAACTCAATACGATAAAACGTATGATGATGAAGAAATACAGTTAAATCCTGATTTTTTAATGTTTGAGCACACTGATGGACTAAATTATGAAAACGTAGAACTTCGCTTGCACCACAATCACTTGGTGAAAAGAAAATTTAATGTTTCAAGTTTTGCAGGATTTGGAATTGGAGCCTTGGTTCCTCGTACAAATACAACTTTATTAAACAATAAGCGATACGATGAATTTCATTTGGCTGGCTACGGTTTAGGAACAGTTTTTGGAGTAAATTTTGAGTTTTTCAAATACTTTTTCATTCAAAGTGAAGCAAAATTTGGTTTCATTCACATGCCTGACATTCGCACCACAGAATTTACGACGGACAAGGCAAAGCAGCATTTTTTCTTCTCGCAATTTAATGGATTGTTTGGTTTTCGTTTTCCATTATCGAAACAAAAGTAGTTGAATTTAGTAAAGGTTTTAAAATTTAATTTTTAGATTCATTCTTCTGTTTTTCCAATTTATTTTATTTTGGAAGTAAGTTTAGATTTATTTACTTTCCAAGATTTTTTTTGGGCGCCTTCCCGATAAAAATCGGTATCCGTCTGCGCCTGCAAGTCCTCTTCGCTGCACTCATGCGGGCTTTCCGGACTCCGTCGGGGCGTGGGAATTTTTCCAAGATTCAAAATTAAAATAGGAAATTAAAATTTTATTCAAAAACTAGTGAATTTCTAAGAATGTTTGTATTTTTGGTCAAAGTAAAAGTTTTGGAAAATAAGTGGAGATTTGAGATTTAACTGCTGCAGGATTGCAAACCAGCACGTACTGGAAGAAATCCAAAGAAGCGGTGAATGCTTGAATTACATAAAATAAAAAATAATTGAATGGTTAAAATAAATAGTTTGATTTGTATCTTTTGTTGTGGTGTGTTCCTTAACTCATGTTATTTGAATAATTCATGTCAAAAAATTAGTTTAAGGGCGGATGAAAAATTATGGTTTAATCCTTATAAATTGAAACAAAAAATAATATTTATTCCTACTTTGTCAACATTGAAAATTTAAAAAAAAGACGAAGACTTGCAATTGACGGATATCTTTTGCTTATCTTCGTCCTGACAATCATAGTTACAAATTTAATAAAAATTCCGCTTAGTAATTAGA
>JBIKSI010000047.1:0-22049 GCA_044348665.1 Crocinitomicaceae bacterium | reverse complement strand
CGTTAATATTCAACACATTAAAGATACTAAAAGTATTTCACTTATTTATAAGGATTTACGATAAGTTATTGACAATCAGATTGTTAATAATCGAACTCAGGTTAGTAAGCTTGTCCTTTGCTAACAGATTTGCAAATTTGGCAATTATCGCTTCGACACAAAATTGTTTTCAATAAATCTTTTATTTAAATCAATAAAACATACACTTTACTAGTTGATGAAAAAATTGGTATCAATTTTGAATACCTTTATTGAAAATTAGAAGCCATGAAAACAAAAACCAAAATCGACGAAGTTAGGAAAGCCAAACAAGGAAAAAAAATTAAAGGGCTTGATCAAAGTTTACTAAACTTAGGAATAAAGACTCCAAGTGAATACGAACAAATAATTCGTTACTTTTAGTTTATTACTAAATTGTTTATTGAAATTAGAAATTATATTTCATATCACGATCGTCTAAAACCGCAAATGATATTTTGTATGTAGTTGTTGGTTTGATGTTATTTCCATCAGACAAAACTCCATAAATACCAATGCGAAGTCGGCGTTTGGAAAATTTAAAATTACGTTCTAAACCAGCAAAAAGTTCAGAGTGAAACCAATTAAACTCTTCCACATAAAGTGCTCCTCCACCAAATACAATTCCGATGTTAAGCTTTTTCATATATGGAATTTTATTAATGATCGCTCCATTGTCGTGGTGAATAAAATGCCCTTCGTAAAATATTTTTCGTGAGGGTAAGGAAATTTGTAAATCCTGAAAAGAATACAATGGATTTGAAAACCACCATGGATCGCTTCTTCGGTGATATTTAAAGTCAGCTTCATACAATCTTGAAGAAGCTAAAAATTGTCCTGTTTTTACATGATAATTTGTTGTTCCAATTGTTTTTAATTGAAAACTTTGATAAAATCCAAACATAAAATAAGCGAAATTAACATCACTTTTTAAAATATTTTCAAAGCCTTTTTCTAAATTGACATAAAATGTTGGCCATTTTGAACCTAAAATCACTTTGCGATAAGGTTCACGCATGTATTTTTGTTTTGGAGTATAACTCAAATTGAAATTCCCAACCAATGCTTGATAAGTCTCAAAATAAAAGAAATAGGAGCTTGAAGACAATTCAGTTGAATCAATAAAGCCTAAAAAACTGCTACCACTTAAACTCCTTCTTTCGGCATAATTAAAATTTGCATTGAAAAACAAGCCATTTACGATTTCAAAATCGTGACCAGCATTTACTTGTGTTGAACCATAAAAATTGTTAGCATTAAATATTTGTGATATGGCATCGTAATTTCGGAACACATCTACCCCATTCCGAAAAGAAACTCGTATCGTACTGTATTTAAAAGGATTGTATCGATACCTAAACCAATTGGATGCAAATATGGTTTTATCTACAAATCCGTAAGAAGTTTCACTGTAAAAATCTATGAATCGTTCATTTTTCCATTTTTTGAAAAAACTAAATCCAGGTGCAACACGCGGTCCAGTAATATACAAAGGCCTTGCAGTTGCAGCAATTGAATTAATGATCCATTGAAATTGTTTTGCTCTATTTCTATGATCAACACCAAACCAAAGAATTTTTAGTGGAGTAATTTTGTTGAAAATCGCATCAATGGAATCTAAATATTCTTTTCGATTCAAACGTTCTTTGATACTATCTTTTACAATAATGAATCTTTTTTCTTCATCAGTCAATTCAAGTACGCGATTTTTATTCCAAAAAGTAGTATCTTTTTCATAGGCTTCTTGCTCAGTTACAGCGAGTTCATTTGAAAAAAACTTAGCTGGGAATTTTACAGCGTAATCATAATCTGAGAATACCGCTTCTGTTTTATAGGAAGATATTTTATTATCATAACTTAGGCCATAAATCAAATTTTGTTTACTTAAAACGCACATAGAATCACCAGGATGTATAAATTCCTGCTGAATTGTAAAATTATCGTACTTGAAAAGATTTCCTTTTTCCATTGAAAGTTCTAACTTTTGAACTAACCATAGGGAATCAATGACGTAAATGTAACCGGTCAAGGTAGAAGTCGAAGTTATTCTAGGAATTATTTTTATCTTATGAATTTTTCTGCCATTTTCTTCATACTGAGCTTCTAATCGATATTTATAGGACAAAATCCCAGGAGTTGAAATAGGCGAACTTACTGGAGACTGATGTAAATCATCCAAATGAAGTAGGTTTTCGAAAAAATTGAAATTCGATTTTACGGTCGTAGTGTAATATAAATCTGCATCAGATCCTCGTTTCGTGTAGGCATTTCGAATTTCTTTGACCTTATTCGAAGGTGCAAAATTACGTTCCAATTGAATTTCAACCATGTTTAAACGGTTAATTTCATCCATCATTTTTTTCTTTTCAGCAGCGAATGGGTCTTCAATTTCATTTGGATTTGTAGTAGTAGTTTCGTTCGTTTTTTTCTTTTTTTCTTTCTCCTTTTCCTTCGTTTTTTCGTCTGTTTTAGCTTTCTTTTTAGATGGCTCATCCGCAATCTTTTCTGAAGCCTTAATGTAAACATTTACTTTATGAGGATAAGCCCAAGGATTTATTTTGTCACGTTTTTCAACCACTTTTAACATGATTTCCCTCCCAGGATTTGATTTTTTAGCCGAAGCCTCAACATCTTGAAAATCCTTAAAAGAAACAGGGAATAGTTGAATATCTTTAATTTCTTGTTGGTCTTTCATAATAACATAAGACTCACGATCTTCGTAGGCTGATGAAGAATAAACCAAAAAATATTCACCTGGCATCAAACGCATTTCATAAATTCCTTTTTCATTTGCTTGAACGCGCAAATCTGCACTGTTTTTCACAAAAACCTTTGCAAAAGGAATGGGAATGTTGTTTTCATCGTATATAGTTCCTGTCAATAATTGTTGCCCAAATGAATTAACAGTAATAAATAAAACGATCAGAAGAAATATAAATCTAATGCTAATTATTTTACTTATTTGATGAGCCATGAACTATTTTTGAACTTGTGAGCGACTAAATTGATTTAATCAAATAACAAATTTACAAAAGTTTGTTACACTTTTAGATTAAAATTTGTTAAATGGTGCTTTTTTAATGTTTTTATCGACAATTTTAATTATGAAAGACTTAATTTGTTAAATAATTACTAATTTAGTCTCTTAAAAGTAAAAAATAAGTTTTTGGTATAGTATTTGAAAACCAAACAGAAATTAAAATTAATAAATATGAAAAAAATATTACTTTCCCTATTATTTGCTGTTGTTTCGATCACGGTATATTATGCGCAAAACACATCAAACATTGTAATTTTCTCCGAGGACGGCAATCCGTTTTACGTAGTAATTAATGGAATAAAACAAAATGTTGAACCCAAAACAAATGTAAAAATTACAGGTGTAACAAGTCGTTCAAATCAAGTTAGAATTATGTTTAAGGATGAAAAAATTCCAAACATAAACAAAGCAGTTTATTTTGATACGATGGGATTTGAATCAACCATGAAAATCACAAGAACAAAGAAAAAAGGTTACAAATTACGTTATTTTGATCACGTAGAAATTAAAAACGCTCCTGTTTACGAAAATCAATTTGTGAGTACCTATTCAACTACAGAATTAAGTTCTAATACAAATAATTCCAACTCTAATTCAGTTAATAATACAACGAATACGAATTCCACAAATGTAAATACAAATACTACAAATGTGAATACTAATTCTACAAATACACAAACGAATACTAATACTACGCAAACAAATAATACTAAAACTGAAATTGTGAATCCTGTTGTAAATAACAATACCAATACGCAAAATACAAATCAAACCAATTCATCAACTAATGGAACATCAACTGAATTAAATTACAAATGGGTTCAAGGTTCTGCACATCATTTTTCTGCTGTTGTTTTAGATAATATCAACACATCGATGATGGGAATGAATATGCAAGAGCAAATTAGAACAACGACTGATTTTGTACTTTTGATTACGGGTGTTGCTTCAAATGGTTATGCCACTGGAACTCTTTATTTAGTGAATTTTAAAATCACGGATTCAAAAAACAATGTGTTGGCTTCAATCAATGACATCCCAAAATCAGCGATTCAAAGTGAGGTTACAGTTGATAGAAAAGGTGTATTTACTTTCAACAAAAAAGTGTATTTGATCACTACTGAAACTGGAAACGTGTTGGCTTATGGAAATGCAAGTGAAAATTCAGTTTCTGTTGGTGGACAAGCAGGAAATATGAAAGTGGACGCTTATGCAGAGTTTAATCCAAAAACTGGAGCTTTAAAAACTGGTTATTCAGTAAAGGAAATCAAAACCACGAAAAAAGTAGATGTTAAGGTAAATGAAGAAACTCAAATGGTAGATGTTTTCCCTTATGATTTCTTAGAATTATTAGCAGTTCCAGAAGGTTCAATGCATGTTGGCGATAACATGGAAGTAAAAGCAGGAATGTATAAAATGAATGTAAAAGTTAATTCTTTAGACAACGGAATCGCACAACTAAACACTAAAATGTCAACAGACAAATCAGCAGATATGTTTGGCGGTGGTGCAAAAGGAAATGTTGGCGGATCAAACGTGGATATGAAAGTTGACGGAGAAGGAAAAATGGAAGGAATGGAAGGCATGGGTGACTTAGAAGGAATGATGAACATGGAAGGAATGGAAATGACAGAGGAAGACAAAAATGCTATGAACATGGCTAAATCAATGTCACCTGATATGACCGCTGATATCAATTACAACTTCAATTACGGACAAGGAATGTTTCAAAATGTTTCTGGTACTGTGAATACAACTATGGATGCAATGGGGATGAAAATGACCATTCAATCAGTTTTAGAAATGAAAAAAATGTAATTTTAGTTTTAAAATTCAAACAATTTATTTGGAAGCCCAGGAGAAATCTTGGGCTTTTTTTATTTTTCTGTTTTTTTCAAAATTATGTCAAGGCAAGCTTCGAAATTCTTCATTATCGCTTATCTTTGTTCCATGAAATATTTATTAACCTTTTTAAGCATGTTTTTTATTTTCATTTCCTGTAAGGATAATAAAAAAAACACTCAAATTTCACCTAAAAAGGAAAATCAAATTCATCACGCAAAATATTTTCAAATTTTTAAAAATAAAAAATATAATTTATTGTACATCATTAATCCGGATAACAATAAAATTGAAAAAAAATATGCCTTGGCGAATGACATCTCAACATTAAAACTGCAAAAAGATGTAATTCCAATCAAGACACCTATAAGTAAAATCACTTGTCTCACAGGGACAGACATCGGATATTTGGATAAAATAAATGAAAGCGAAAAAATTACTGGTGTCACAGATATCAAATATGTTTACAACAAAATCGTAAAACAGAATTTCCAATCAAAAAAAGTACAGTCAATCCAAGACTTAAGTCATATAAATCCTGAAAGTTTGATCGGCAAAACACAAATCATTACTTATTCTGGATTTGGAAAAGCTCCTGCCAACGAAGATAAATTAAACAAACTTAATATCTTGTGCTTGCCAATTTATGATTGGCGTGAAACCAATGCCCTTGGTAAAGCTGAATGGATTAAACTTTTTGCCATCTTATTTGAGAAAGACAAAGAATCAAACATTTATTTCGACCAAGTTGAGAAGGAATACAAAACACTAAGTTCCACGGTAAAAGAAAATAAATCTTTACAAAGTGTTTTATCAGGCTCACTCATTGGTGATTCTTGGTACATGCCAGCAGGAGAAAGCTTTATTGCAAGTATGTTTTCCGACGCTGGAATCAACTATGTCAACAAAAACTCCAAAGGAAGTGGAAGTTCTGCCTATAGTTTTGAGCAAGTTTTCAAGGAACATCAAACTGCCTCCATTTGGTTAAATCCAGGGTTCAAATCAAAAAAAGAACTTTTGAATTCAAATGAAAAATACAAATATTTTGATGCGTTTAAAAAGGATGAAATATATTGTTACTCACACAACATGAATCATTTTTGGGAAATGGGCGCTATTGAACCTCAAAAAGTTTTGTCAGATTTGATTCAAATTGTCCACCGAGGTAAAGTTGAAAAAAAGAATTTGTACTTTTACAAAAAAATAAAAGGTGATTGAAAAATCAAAACATACTAAAATCTTAATTTCACTTGCAGTTTTACTAATTTTCCTACTTTGTTTGCATTTCAATAATGGAAAATTAAATTTTGATTTTAAAACACTTTTTGCTTCTATTTTTGATTTCAATTCAGATGTCCAGCAGCAAGTTGTTTTTAGAGAAATCCGGATTCCTCGAACAATGATGGCATTAATTGCAGGAGCAAGTTTATCTGTTGCAGGACTTCTATTGCAAACCTTTTTCAAAAATCCTTTGGCTGGACCTTCAGTATTAGGAATCACTTCTGGTTCAAGTTTGTTTGTTGCTATTACAATTTTGACCGGTTTTCAGTTTTTTTCCACGGATTTAGGTTTAGTTTTCAGTGCATTAATTGGCGCGTTTTCTTTTAGCTTATTTATTCTAATTTTCTCCTACTTTGTAAAATCAGCCGTTTCTCTGCTCTTAATAGGAATGATGTTAGCAAGTTTTACAAGTGCTATCATTCAAATTTTAGAATTAATTACGCATGCTAATCAACTGAAAGCCTTCACTTTGTGGAGTTTTGGTTCCTTGCAACAAGTTGAATTTAATCAATTAGGCTTCATCACTTTGTTTTTTATCGTTGCACTTTTTAGTCTTACAATCTTAATTAAACCATTAAATTTATTGGTTTTAGGGGAAAAAGAAGCTCAATTTTTAGGTTTGAAATTAAAATCGTTCAAAATACTTATCATTGCTGTTTCCTCGCTTTTCGCAGGACTTACGACAGCATTTTGCGGACCAATTTCTTTTATTGGATTGGCCGTTCCAAATATTGCAAAACAACTTTTTAAAACTCAAAATCACCAAACGCTTTTATTCGGATCAATTCTTTTAGGTGCTATCGTTTTGTTGTTTTGTGACTTACTTCTAATTTATTTAGAACCCTATGTTTTACTACCTTTGAATGGAATCACAGCCTTAATTGGTTCTCCAATTGTGGTTTGGATTATTTTAAAAAAATTCTGATGCTTGAGTTAAAAAACATAGAAATTGGATATTCCTCGCCATTAATTCGCATTGAGCAATTGCATTTAAAGCAAGGAGAAGTTTATTCTTTGGTCGGGAAAAACGGTTCTGGAAAATCGACCTTTTTCAAAAGTATTTTAGGTTCCCTACGAGTTTTATCCGGTGAAATTTCAATTGAAAAGAAAAATCTTTCAAAACTAAAACAACTTGAAAAATCAAAAATTATAGCCTTTGTGGCAAGTAAATTTGATGGTGTTCAACATTTGACTGGTTTAGATTATGTTTTATTAGGAAGATCGCCATACACTAATTTTCTCGGGTCTTATTCTGAAAAGGATTATACACTTGTAAATCAAGTTTTTACAGAACTAAACTGTGCCCATCTAGCAAAAATTGACACTCTAAAGATGAGCGATGGTGAACGTCAAATAGTTTCCATAGCAAAAGCGCTCGCTCAAGAATCAAAATTAATCCTCTTGGACGAACCAAGTGCATTTTTAGATTATTCAAATCGCAAAAAAGTAATGCTACTTCTCAATAAAATCGCACAAGAACGCAAAGTTTGTATTATTCAATCAACCCACGATTTGGAATTGTGTTTTGAATTTCAGAACAACTTTTTAATACTGGAAGAGAGAAGTAAATCCATGATTTTGAAAGAAAAAAACAACATTACAAAGCAAGAATTAATTGAGATTGCTTTTTGTGAAGAATAATCGATTTCAGGTTATTACACTCTATTCAAATCTGCTTTCCAGTTTTTGATAGCCATTTTAATTTCCTTACTACTAAGCTTTTCGTTTAAGGAACGTTCAATTAAATCAAGTAATTCATCATCTCCAGCAAAACGAAGCGCAATGATTTGACTTACACTAAGTTGATTTTCTATGGAAGAAAAAGACTTGCCAGCTAATTCAAAATAGCGAAAACGCATTTCCATTCTAATCAAACGATCTTGATTTTTTAAGGCATATAAGCGTGTTATCAAACCAACAAGCAAAATTAAGAGTGCAGTGACTGAGTAAAAAATTTGCTCAGCTAAAGAATGATTTGAGTTGAAAAACTTTGTTACAACCCAAATTAATAAGAAAATAGAAAGTGGAATAATAGTAAAATGGTGTAAAGGATTTAACCTTGAATGATTTGAGTAATTTTGCATAATACTATAGTAACATCGAATATGATAATTAGTTTAACTTTTATTAAAAGAATTAATTAGTTTAATTTTGCAAGCGCAACTTTTACACGATTCATCGCTTCCGTCAAAGTTTCCTCCGATGCTGCGTAGGAAATTCTAATACAATTTTCGTCACCAAAAGCCTCTCCTGTTACCAAAGCAACAAGTGCTTCGCTCAGCAAAAACAAACTTAAATCTTCTGCATTTTTTATCGTTGTTCCGTTGTAAGATTTTCCAAAGAAGGAGGAAATATCTGGAAAAACATAAAATGCACCTTGTGGAACATTAGTTTTGACACCTGGCATAGTGTTTAAAATACTCAAGACTAAATCTCGTCTATTCTTAAACGCCGCAATCATTTCGTTTAACACCTTTGGGTCCGCTTTCATTGCCGCAATTGCTGCTCTTTGAGTGATTGAACATGTTCCAGAAGTAAATTGACCTTGAATTTTATTACAAGCATCAGCAATGTGTTTTGGTGCGCCTATGAACCCAAGTCTCCATCCTGTCATCGCCCAGGCTTTCGAAACTCCATTTACAGTAACCACTTGATCATAAACCTCTGGAAAGGAAGCTAAACTTGCATAGTGACCTGCAAAATTAATATGTTCGTAAATTTCATCGGCAATGACAACAATATTTGGATGTTTAGCAATCACCTTTGCCAATTCACCTAATTCTTCTTTTGTATAAACTGAACCAGTTGGATTACAAGGTGTTGAGAAAATTATCATCTTAGCTTTTGGTCCGATGGCATCTTCTAATTGTTTCGCCGTAATTTTAAAATCAGTATCAATCGTAGCGGAAATTACCACAGGAACGCCTTCAGAAACTTTTACAATTTCCACATAAGAAACCCAATATGGAGCAGGAATTATTACCTCATCGCCAGGATTAATGCAACTTAATACTACATTTGCTATCGATTGTTTTGCTCCAGTTGAAACAACAATTTGATCTTTTGTGTACGAAAGTCCATTATCACGCTTAAATTTTTCTGCAATTGCTTCTCTTAAATCATCGTAACCTGAAACAGGAGTGTAGGTTGTGTAATTTTGATCCATTGCTTCCTTTGCAGCATCTTTGATAAACTCAGGAGTATGAAAATCTGGTTCACCCAAACTTAAAGAAATTATATCTTTTCCTTGAGCCTTTAATTCTCTTGAAATTCGAGACATCGCCAAAGTGGCAGACTCTTCCATTGCTTCTAATCGTTTAGATAATTGTATCATTGCATTATTTTTTTACAAAGCTAAAAATAAAATAAAGAAATTGCAGCTAAAAAGCACAATATCTTTATTTATTTTAATCAATTAGTCCCATTTTTTTTAACAAAAATGATGCATTCATATTTTGACAGATACCATTTTTTAATCGGTAATCAAATGACAATTCATTGCCTTCGATTGTAGAGTCAAAATAGTAGTTTGTAAAAGCTGAATCAATTTTGCTAAGTTCACATAAAGACAAGTCATGCGTAGCAATAATTCCTTTTGCTCCTAATGTTTTTAGTTTTTGAAGGAATTTTTTTGAACCTTCTTCCTTATCTTTACTATTTGTTCCTTTCAAAATTTCATCAAGTAACACAAACAATTGACTTTCAGGGACAATTGAATCTTTTAATTGTTTTAGACGTGTTAATTCTGCATGGAAATAGGAACTTTCATTGGATAAATCATCGGAAGTTCTCATGCTTGAGAATAAATTGATTTTTGGTATACTAAATTCTTTTGCAAAAACTGGAAATCCTGCGTTCGCAAAGACAATATTAATTCCGATTGATCTTAAATAGGTACTTTTCCCAGCCATATTAGGACCTGTTAAAATGTAGAAATTTTCACTTTCCTTCAAATAGAAGTCGTTTGAAATACATTTCTTTTTAGCGATTAAGGGATGAGAAATTTCTTTGCAAATAAAGGTTTTTGAATCATGGATTTGTCCAAACATGCAATTGCTTTGTTCATTAAAATAGGTCGTTGCACCAGAGATAAGTACCTCAATTTGTGCCAATTTATTTTCCCATTCAGTGAGTGAATCTGCATTTTCAATCATCCATTTTTCTATGGCTAAACGCTGATGAAAATCCCAGGCAAAAAATAAATTTAATGGAATTGAAACTACAATATTGAGTCGTAAATCAAATCGTTTGGAGATTTTTTTCCATTGTTTAAATTTCTGTTCAATAAGTTGAAAGTCTGTATTTTCCTCTTCAATTTTTAATTTACTGAGAAGAATCAATTGGTCTAAAATCGAATTTATTTTTGGTTCGTATTCACTGATAGTGCTAGACCATAAATTGGTTTCTTTTACTGCAAATCCAATGGGTAACATGCAACAAACCAAAACCAAACCCGAAATGGAAGAAGAAATTAAATTAACATAATCTAAGCTAATTGCTGAGATAGAAAAAAGCGGAATCAAATAGGCAAAAACCTTTATCCAAGAAGGATTTTTGAAACTTATTTTTGAGAAATTGGAAATTAATTTTGAATACGCTTTTTCACGACTTGTGATTGAACCTGCAACTCTGAAATCAAGCATCCAATCAGTCATTTTTGAATAATATTCAATTTGTTTGTTGGTTTTTTCTGGATTTAAACTTCCATTCAAAAGTATTTCTGATAATTTTTGTTTTCCGATAAAGGAAGTTGTTCTGTTTAAAAAAGCAAATATTCCATTTTTAGCAAAAAAATCTAAATCGTTGGAAAAAGCATGTTTTGGGTCGTTAAATTCACTACCGGAGTCGTATTCGCTTTTATTTGATGTAATTACTTGAATTTCAGCAAAAATAAATTTAATTTTTTGTTCAATTTTTTCCTTCTGCAAATTCAAATTTACCCAAAAGTTGACACTAATTAGAAAGGAAACAATCCCTGCAAAAATTGAAAGAGCGAAATAAAGGTGTTTTCCCCAAAGAAAATAAGCAAGAAGAGCGAATGATACAAAAATCGTCAAACGAATCAAACTTAAAATTCTGATTTTGCTTTTAGTTTCAGTAAGTAGAGTTTTATTTTCAGTTAAATAGGAATTGTATGTTTCTATTGGGTTCAATTGCAATGTATTTTAAACAAAAATGAGTAAATCTGTGTGACTTACTCATTTTTAAATATTAATTTAATAAAAGTTTTAAGGTATGTGAAAGTTTTGTTTTCAATTCCGTTCGATCCACTATGTAATCCAGGAAACCATGTTCCAAAACAAATTCTGAAGTTTGAAATCCTTCTGGTAAATCACGACCAATTGTTTCTTTTACAACACGAGGACCAGCAAAAGCAATAAGTGCATTTGGTTCAGCTATATTTAAATCACCTAACATGGCAAAAGATGCAGTTACACCACCTGTTGTTGGATCGGTTAAAAAAGAGATATAAGGCAATTTATTTTCAGACAATTGTCCTAGTTTTCCACTTACTTTCGCCATTTGCATCAAGGAGAATCCTGCTTCCATCATTCGAGCACCACCAGATTTCGAAATAATCATAAATGGAGCTTTTAATTCAATAGCTTTATCAATTGCACGAGCGATTTTTTCACCCATTACTGAACCCATAGAACCACCGATAAAGCTAAAATCCATCGCAGCGATAACAAAATCCATTCCATCTGTTTTTCCGTAAGCGGTGCGAATAGCATCTTTTAATCCAGTACTTTTTTGAGTAGCCTTAATTCGATCTACGTATTTTTTAGTATCCGTGAATTTTAAAGGATCGCCTGATGATAAGTCAGCATCTAATTCAGTATATTTTTTATCATCAAATAGGATTTCAAAATATTCTTCTGAACCAATTCTTTCATGGTATGAACATCTGTCACAAACATAAGAGTTTTTTTCAAAATCTGCCTGCGTAAATACTGTTTTGCAGTTGTTACATTTGTGCCATAAACCTTCAGGAGTTTCTTTTTTCTCCTTTGTAGATGTGGTAATTCCTTCTTTATTTCTTTTAAACCAGCTCATTCTTTTTAAGTTAAGAGTTAAGAGTTATGAGTTAAGAGTGTTTTGGTTTTTCACTCTTCACTCTAAACTTTTCACTAATTATAAAGTATTTACATTATTTAGGTCTTCGAACGCTTGCGTTAATCTTTTCACGAAAGTTAACTCACCTTCTCTAATCCATTTTCTTGGATCGTAATGTTTTTTATTTGGTTGATCGTCTCCGTCAGGATTTCCGATTTGTGTGCGTAAATATTCAATTTTGGAAGTCATGTAATCGCGAACTCCTTCGGTATAGGCAAATTGCAAATCAGTATCTAAATTCATTTTGATTACACCGTAACCAATTGCCTCACGAATTTCTTCTAAAGTTGAACCTGAACCTCCGTGAAATACAAAATCTACTGGATTATGTCCCGTATTGAATTTATTTTGAACAAAATCTTGAGAATTTTTCAAAATAACAGGAGTTAATTTTACATTTCCTGGTTTGTAAACTCCGTGAACATTTCCAAATGCAGCGGCAATTGTAAAACGTGGACTAATTTTCATTAATTCCTCGTAAGCATAAGCAACTTCTGATGGTTGAGTGTACAATTTTGAACTGTCAACATCTGAATTATCGACTCCATCTTCCTCTCCACCAGTTATTCCTAATTCAATCTCTAAAGTCATGCCCATTTTAGACATTCTTTCCAAGTATTTTTTACAAATTTCAATGTTTTCTTCAATTGGTTCCTCAGATAAATCGATCATGTGTGAACTATACAAAGGTTTTCCAGTTTCAGCGAAAAATTTCTCACTTGCATCCAACAAACCATCAATCCAAGGCAACAATTTTTTCGCACAGTGATCGGTATGTAAAATTACTGTTGCTCCATACAATTCAGCCAATTCATGTACATGTTTAGCGCCTGTTACAGCTCCTGCAATGGCAGCTTTTTCATTTTCATTGGATAAACTTTTTCCTGCATTGAAATGTGCTCCACCATTTGAAAATTGAATAATTACTGGAGCATTTAGTTTAGCAGCAGTTTCCATCACTGAGTTAACTGTACTTGAACCCGTTACATTTACAGCAGGTAAAGCAAAGGCTTTTTCTTTCGCGTATCTAAAAATTTCTTGAACTTGATCTCCTGTAGCAACGCCAGGCTTGATGTTATGAGACATAGATTATAAATTAACTTTTAGCCTGCAAAAATAATAATAAAAGACTAAATTTCGCTAAAAAAATAAAATAAGTTATATTCCTATTGAGAAATTATGCAACTTACCTTTCATTTATCTTATCAGAGGTTCGATTATTTTGATTTTTAGTACTTTTCTTTTTTGAATTTCTGTCATTTTGTATTGAATTTACAATCTTCTTTGTAATATTTTGGTCCATTAAGTTGAAACTTTGCCAGGTTGAATTTTTCATTTTCCAAAAAAATATTTTTCTTTTTGCTAAAAGTTCATCTTTTAAACTCGATCTATAATATCCGTATTCGTTGAATAAGGAAGGGTGTTTTTTGAAAAACTCATACATTAAATCAACATTGTTTGAGGACAGGGAATTCAGATGAGCAAGATCAATTTCGTCTACTTTTTGGTAGGATAAATTGTGTTTAGTAATTAATCTGTCCCAAGGGAAAAACGAACAAAAAATTAACATATAAAACCATGTTTGAAAATTTAGATTGATGTTAAACCAATAATTTCTTTTTGAATAAATACTTTTTGCGGTGTAAATGAGTCCAATGAGGGAGAGAAACAAGAACACAAAAACCCCAATGCGTAAATAGGTGATTTGATTGAAAGAATACCAGTAGTTTCTTATTGAAGTATTAAAAACCATTAGGGAGTTTTGAACAATCCATGCGTAAATTAAAGTTTTAATTAACTTGTTTTTTATTTTAACTTGTTGAATACCAATAATTAATCCAATTGCTAAAAAGATTGAAACCACAATACAGGTTACTGCGAAATGCAGAAAATCTGAAATGAATATGTTTGTTGGTAATTTTTCCATTATGAATAAACTATTGACATCAAGCGAATTAAGAATCAATAGCATCAAATTCAGACAAAAGAAGACGGAAATCGCAATGATGCTAACAAATTTCTTCGCGTCTGTGTTTTGATCTTCATCTTCTTGCAGCTTATTATCAAATTTTTCGCTGTCCCATGCAGTTAATTTTAAGTCAATATATGGATTAACGAGGGTGAATAAGAGAAAAAATCCGAATATGGTGAAAAAAACAATTGGCAGATCCAACCAATCAAAATTTATTTTATTTGTGAAATCAGAAAATAAAGGGTTGGCTCCTTTGTACAAAAAGAAAAATAATATAATTAGTAGAAAGCTTACAAAGATGGCTGCTAAATAAATTAACTTGTTACTTTTTGATTCACTTTTTTCGCGATAAAAGTATCTTTTGTAAACTTTTTCAAAAGCACTAATTGGAGATGCAAAACTTATATACAAATTGAATAAAAATGTATTTTTTAATTCAAAAGCCTTACCAATATTAACAATGAAAGAAAAATACCATGCAAAAATAGATAAATCAGTGTGGACAATAAAAATATTTAAAGCAGTTAGAAAATTTATGGCAAAGGCATAGTACCACCTTTTTGACAGGTTATTTTTGTTAATAGAAATATTTACTAGTCCATAAATTAGGGTAAAAATCAAATAGTTTATTCCCGCAGCTTGTTCGTAGAATAAAATTGTAAAAAGTAGTGCACTTGCGGCAACTAAGACATCGTGTTTTCTCATAATTATAAATTTTAATTGTTTATTTTTAAAAGTACTTTGAATTTCAAAGTAAATGTGCAAAAAAAAGTTTATTGATTCATTTTTATTATTGCTTCTAATGCCGTTAAATGGTCTTCAAAGGCTTTGATTCCCAGTTTTGTGGCCGAATAAGATGTTTGAGGTTTCTTCCCCACAAATTCCTTTTTCACATGAATGAAAGCTTCCTTTTCTAGCGCATTGATATGACTGGCAATATTTCCATCAGTTGCCTGTAAAAGTTCTTTCATGCGGTTAAAATCCATGCTGTCGTTGACCATCAAAACACTCATGATGCCCAGTCGAATGCGGTTTTCGAAAGCCTTATTTAATTTATGTATGTTGTCAAATTGTGCCATTTATTTTCGATCGTATTTATACCATACCAAAACACCATAAATAATATGTAGCACTCCAAATCCGATAGACCAAAAAAGTAGTCCTTTTCCTAGGTAAAAAAGAGCCAAGAAGCCAAGAATGATTTCCAAAATCCCAAGTATTTTTATGTCGTGATACGTGTATTTACTTCCATTAAAAAGAGCCAAACCATAAAATATTAGCATACTTGGTGCAATCAAAAAGACAAAATAACCACCATAGAAAAGCATGGCTAAAGAGAAAACTCCTCCACAAACAAGTGGAATAGCGATATTCAAGAATAACTTCTTGCTCGATTGATCAAATAATTTCTGTCCGTTTTTTCTTGCCTTGTTTCGGGAAAAGAAAAATGCTACAAGGATTGAAGAAATTAAAACGACTAGGCAAATTGAAAAAATAATAAGAATCAAATTTTCTTCAGTTGCCATCAAATCAAAGAATAAGTTTTTACCTTGAAAGTATAAATCAAATTGAGTTTTTCCCAAAAAAGCTCCAGCTAAGGCAAAAATTCCAGCGAAAACTCCTGAGAAACCACTTAGTGAGAGGAATTTGGACGATTCCATCATCATTTTACGAATGTCTTGAATTGCTTCTAATTGTTCTTTCTCTTTTGACATATAAAAGTACTTTGAGTTACAAAGTTAATTTAAATTTTTAATCCTGCAATACATTTTAAAGAAAATTAACAATTTAATGGAAAAGTAATTATTCGACTTAGAAAACAGAACATCAAAGCACCAACAAACCTAAATCTCTAAGTTCTGCGAAATAACGACCATTTAAAAACTGATTAAAATCGCCTAAATTAGCTGATTCAAAAGATTTTTGAACGCCTTCTAAGTCAATTGTTTGTTTTGTGCGGCATTCAATTTTAACGAGGGTTTCATAAATCCATTTTCCTAAATCTTCTTTAACCTGAATGCTTTCTTCTGATTTTTTGGAGCTAAAATTCAAATTCGCCATTTTTAAGGTTTTCCCCTTTTTGTTTTTAGTGAAAAATGAAATTTCGGGAGCTTTTCCAAGAAAAACAAGTTTTGAATGTGCTTTTAATTCAATTGGATCAGCAAAATCAATGGCTCTCTCAATGTAATTTTTTGGAACTAAGGTGCGTAGAACTTTAAAATCAAACCATTGTTGTAAGGGAAGTTCAAATCCAATTCCGTGCATGTAATTGAACAGAGATTTTTTTAATCCTTCACTAAATGCTGCATGGTCGCAACCACTTGGGTCTTCGTGAAATAAATCGTTGTTTGCAAAAGTTCCTTCCTCCAAATTTGTACGAATAACACCATATTTTTCTGGATTTAGACCAACAGGACTGTGCGCTGTCATTGCGAATTGATGCCAAAAACCAGATTGAATTGCGCCAATTTCGATTAATTGACGAACCATTTCAAGTGAATCTATGGTTTCTTGTGCCGTTTGAGTTGGAAATCCATACATCAAATAAGCATGAACCATAATTCCTGCTTGCGTAAAATTATCAGTCACTTTTGCTACTTGTGCAACTGTCACTCCTTTATCAATTAATTGCAGTAAACGATCGGAAGCAACTTCCAACCCTCCTGAAACAGCAATGCAACCAGAATAGGATAGCAATTTACATAAGTCCTCCGAAAAACTTTTTTCAAAACGAATGTTAGTCCACCAAACAACTGTTAATTTTCGCCGAATAATTTCTAAAGCGACATCTCGCATTAATGCTGGAGGTGCTGCTTCGTCAACAAAATGAAAGCCATTATTCCCAGTTGCTCGAATCAATTCTTCGATACGATCGACTAATATTTTAGCAGTTGTAGCTTGATAAGTTTGAATGTAATCCAAGGAAATATCGCAGAAAGTGCATTTTCCCCAGTAACAACCATGTGCCAATGTTAATTTGTTCCAACGACCATCATTCCACAAGCGGTGCATTGGATTGGCGATTTCAATCACTGATAAATACTTGTTTAACAGTAAATTAGAATAATCAGGGGTTCCGACATCTTTTTGCTTGAAATCTGGAGTTTCAGAATTATTGATGTAACAAACTTCTTGGTTTTTTATTAGAAATGTACGTTTTAAATCGTCCTCTTTTCTAGTTCCTTCAAGGAACTCAAGAAGATTTAGAATTGGAGCTTCCCCATCATCCAAGGTGATAAAATCTATGAAATCAAAAACACGAATGTCTTTTAAAGAACGTAATTCTGTATTTGCATATCCACCACCCAAACAAATTTTTATTTCAGGATGGTGTTTCTTAATCCATTGTCCACATTTAAACGCACTGTACAAATTTCCAGGAAAAGGCACTGAAATAGCTACTAAGCTCGGATTTTCTGCTTCTATTTTTTCTTTTAAAAGTTGAATCAGAATGTCATCGATGTAAGTGTTTTTGTTGTTTAAGGCGGCATTTAATTCAGAAAAAGAGGAAGCTGATCTTCCCAAACGTTCAGCATAGCGACTAAAACCAAAATGCGGGTCGATGCATTCAATGATTAAATCGGAAATATCTTCTAAAAACAAGGTTGCTAAATGTCTGGCTTTGTCGCGAATCCCCATTGTACCAAATGCCCATTCTAAATCTTCAATTTGCTGAAAACGTGATGCTTCGGGTAGAAAATTCCGCTCGCAAATTAAATGTGCTAAAGTTGGATTTCTGTCGTGTAAAAAAGATATTACTGGGTCAATTGATTGAATATAAGAATCTTGGAGTCTAATTATTCGTTTGCTATTTGATGATACATTCAGATTTAGATCAATGGAGTCAAATATTCCTTTTAATCCTTTGGAAGAAAAAAGTTCTAAAATCACTTCGATTCCCAAGTCACATTGATAGGATTCTATGTTTTTTGTGTTCAAGAAACCTTTTAGATACGCAGTCGCTGGATAAGGAGTATTTAACTGCGTAAATGGAGGAGTAATGAAAAATACTTTTTGTTTCAAAGGGAATTATTTTTTCCAAAGTTCGGATTTATTTATGAAATGAGAACATGAAGAGTGATTAAAAATTGGATGGAGAATAATTTAATTTCTTATTTAGTGCTAATCCAACCAAATTTAGATGATTTTCGTTAGATTAATATGAGAACCTTTATTCTACTTATTATTCTATTTATTTCTCCGAAATTGAACTTCTTTTCTCAGGAAAAACCGAAAAGCAAAAAAGAAATTTCTTTTGGAATCATTCCTTACGAGCTTTTGGGAAGAAGAAGTGGAAGTATGTTACTTGTTGAGGGAGAGCATTTTTCGTATGGATTTGCTGCTTCTTTTCTTTACAACACAAGGTATGATGGCGGATACTTGACACCATACAAAAATGATCGATTTTTCTACAAAGGACTATTAACTGATTTTATGATTGGATTTGGTAATTTTGATAATTCTAGCCATTATTATTTTAATATAGGACCACATTTCCTTTACTATGATTTTGCAGCTGTTACGAATGGTAAAGTTGGGGATGAAATTGGTTACACAAAGTATATAAACGGTCAAAAAGTTGGTGGACATCTTTCCTTTTTATATTTGCATAAAATAACAGAGAATGGTAGTATCCGTTTCTTTGTTAAGCCAAGTTTTTATTTATCTTATTTTGAACGAACTTTTTCTGGCAATTATTTATCTAAATCAAATCCTCCTCCTCAATTTCAAGCTAAACCAGCCTTTCAATCTGGTATCAAAACAGAAATAGGAGTATCTTTAGGCTTATTTTTGAATGTAAAATTTAGAGATAATTCAAAATAATTTCATTTTTTGATCTCATTTTTTTTTCTTTTGGTCTAAAAATAAACAAATTATTTTTTTAGTTGTTTACCTTTGTCGACTCAATAAATTTTCAATGAAATACATTTTTAGCTTAATTCTAAGTTTTTCGCTCTCCATCCAGCTTTTCAGTCAATGCGATACTTCTCGTTACTATTTCCCTCAATTTGAAAATGTATATAAGCATGCAAATTTGAAATACGGTGAAGCAGCAGTTTGGTATGTTCCTTATAGTAATCAAGATCTTTTAATGGATGTTTATGAACCAATTATAGATGAAAACATCAAAAGGCCGTTAATGATTTGGGTTCATCCTGGAGGTTTTCTTTTGGGAGATAAGGAAGCAGAGGACATGGTTGCACTTTGCGATAGTTTTGCGAAAAGAGGTTATGTCACTGCTTCCGTGGGTTATCGTTTAGGTTTTAATCCCATTGATTCTGAAAGTGCGGAACGAGCTGTTTACAGAGGTACCCAAGATGTAAGAGCAGCAATTCGTTATTTAAAAGAATATGCAAGTGTTTTTGGAATTGATACCAACTCTATTTTTGTTGGAGGAAGCAGTGCAGGTGGAGTTGCATCCTTGCATGTGGCTTATTTGGATCAAGAGGAAGCTCCAATAGTTGTTTATGGTGATGGAAACTTGGTTCCAGATTTGAATCTTTTGGATAGTTCTGGCAACAATTTTAATCACACAGTAACTCTAAAAGGAATTGTAAATTTGTGGGGAGCATTGGGGGATTCCACGTTTATAGATGCAGATGAAACTGTTCCAGCATTACTTGTGCACGGCATGGAAGATGGTGTAGTGCCATTTGATGTTGGACATCCTTTTGGCGTTTCAACAACTCCATTAGTGCATGGCTCTCGAGCAATTTCGAATCAGCTTGATTTTTACGGAATTCCACATACAAATCTATTTTTTCAGGGACAAGATCACGAACCACACGGTACATCAAATGGATATTGGGAAGGACAAGCTCCAACTGCATATTGGGATACAATTTTTAATGCCGTAAATGAACATTATTATTCCATTTTAAGACCGAGAACGCAAGTTCTTGTTGGCGAATCAGTTGTTTGTGAAAATCAAGTTCAGTCATATTTTCTGGAAGGTCAAACGGAAGCAGTTCGCACTTGTTGGAGTGTAATCGGTGGTGAAATTTTGGAAGAAAATGACACTAGTATTGTTGTACAATGGTTTTCAAATGGAAGTATAAAATACCGCCAATTTACAAGTGGAGATGCAGCTTCGAGTGAAGTTGAATTCAATGTGACAGTTAATCCGTCGCCAAATGCTGAATTTTCCTTTTCTAACCTTGGTTCTAGCTTCACTTTTCAAGCGAATAATCTTGGTTTGCTATATAATTGGAATTTCTTTGAACTTGGAACTTCAATAGTGGCAAATCCAGTGCTTGAAATTAATGAAAACGGATTGTTTCCAGTTTTGTTAATTGTTCAAAATCAATTCAATTGTACTGATACTGTGGAAAGGCAAATACTTCAACTTAGCGCTTCAATTGCAGAGGTGGAAGGACATAAACTTAAAGTTTATCCAAATCCTTTCGAAAATGAAATTCAAATTAGTTTGATAGACGAAAGTTTTGAATTCAAAATTCTTGATTTACTTGGTAAAGAAATAATGAATGGAAAAGGCATAAGTGAGGAAACAATTAATCTAGATGACTTTATTTCAGGAACTTATTTTTTAAACATTGAGTTTTCAGGACAAAAAATAGTTACACGCATTGTAAAGCAATAATAAAAGACTATCACTCAAATTTCACTTCAATTGCTACCTCATTTTTACGATTGATTACATCCCAAGGAGCATTATATCCCATATACATGTAATCACCAATGGTAGAAAGATTATTTTTTTGCAAAATATCTTTTAGTTTTTCTATGTGTTCTTTAATTTTTTTGTCGGAAGAAAAACCACCATAAGAAATTACAGCAAGCGTTTTTGGTTCTACAGTCGTTATTTTTACTTGTTTTGAACTTGGATTTGGCAAATCCTCTTGTTTGTAGCTTTTTGGCATCACAAAATACATACTTGCGCTATCTCCCATATTCATTACAACGGGAGAAGTCATGGCTATTTTTTCATTTTTTTCGTTTCCACCAAAAATGTATCCAGCAATGGTTCTAAAGCCATTACTACCATTATTATCAAAGGAATCATCACTTAAACTTGTTTTTGCAACCACCATTTGTGGGTAAAGGCGCACTTCAACTTCTTCAATCGTTTTCAGCACTTTGTATTCTGGTGTTTCGGTACCTTTACTTGAAAACGACATAACTAAAACTATTAAAGCAAATAAACAGATACTTGCCGCTGAAATCCATAGGAATTTATTCATGAGTGTTTTCTTGAAGAACAAGTGATGTGCTTTAATGTTTAATCTATGTACAAAATATCGACAAAAACCCAATTCAAATCAGGAACAAATTATTTAATGCAAAAATTATATCACAAAAAAAGCTCATCTACGATAGATGAGCTTTTCAATATTTTATTAGTTCAAACTTATTCCCTATTTCCCATTAATCGTAAAAGAGATAAAAATAGGTTGATAAACAGAATGTATAACATCAAACCACCAATCAAGGAAAGTTTACGTTTTTCCAATTGACCTAAGTTTGGATCTTCTCCAATGTATTTCAATTGTTGCATTTGGTAGGCTGTTAAACCTGTAAAAACAAATACTCCTAACACTGAAATCCAGAAGGACATTCCTTCGCTTTTCATGAAAATGTTCACAATTCCTGCGATGAAAATCCCGATGAACACCATGTACAATAAACTTCCAAACTTGGTTAAATCTGTTTTTGTGGTATAACCTAAAATTGCCATCGCAGCAAAAGAACCTGCGGTAACTAAAAAAGTAGTGTAAATTGATACATCTGTGTAGGCAATAAATACAGTACTTAAAGTTA
>JBIKSI010000119.1:0-11646 GCA_044348665.1 Crocinitomicaceae bacterium | reverse complement strand
ATCATCAAAACCGCCATTGACAATCTGTTGTAAGCCATTTGTATCAAAAGTCCTAGTCCTATGGGAGCAAAAGCAACAATATAAAACAAAGGAGACATACCACCAGTTTCTGTAATAAAGTATTTAATGAAGAAATAAGGTAAGGTTTGACCATTTGGCAAGGCAACTTGTTCGCTCGTACCAACTAAATAAGCAATGGATCCAGAAATCCCTAAGGCGATAAACATGTAAGTGTAAACATTCACGAAAAACTCGCTTGTCATGGCTTTTGCATCAGGCCCGTACTGTTTTTGAGAAAAAATATTATCTAACATTTTACTATAATTTAATTTTGTGCTAAGGTAATAAAAAAGTTAGTTAAGACAACAGAACTAGTTTTAAATTTTGTTAAAACTAATGTAATTTTGCTTGAATTAAGTTGATGAATTCTTTTCGAGTTGCTTCGTTGTTCATAAAAAGTCCAGTAAATGCACTTGATGTGGTAACAGAATTTTGCTTTTGCACGCCACGCATTTGCATACACATGTGAGCACACTCAATCACAACTGCAACTCCTTTTGGTTTTAGAGTTTCTTGAATGCAATCTCTGATTTCGATTGTCAATCTTTCTTGTACTTGTAATCTGCGAGAAAAAGCATCCACAACACGAGGAATTTTGCTTAATCCAACAATTGTTCCATTTGGGATATAAGCAATATGCGCTTTACCGAAAAATGGCAGCATGTGGTGTTCGCACATGGAATAAACCTCAATATCTTTAACAATCACCATTTCAGAATATTCTTCGTGAAATAATGCTGATTTAAGTATTTCTCTTGGGTCAATATCATAACCATGCGTTAAGTATTGTAGTGCTTTTGCAACTCTTTCAGGTGTTTTTAACAAACCTTCTCGCGTTGGATCTTCTCCTATATCTTTTAAAATATCGTTGTAAACCGTTGCAATTCTTTGTGTAACTTCTTCTTTGTAATAATTGTCGCTCATTTAAATAAGTTTGAATAAATAATATATGTTAAACCAAGAAAGTTCAAAAAGGTTCTTTTCCACCAAAATATTCAACGAAATTATTCTCTGTTTCTACTAATTTTATTTTTGCTAATTCTCCTCCTTCCTCAGCAATTTTAGCTTCCAAACGTTCCCAAATTTTTATGGCAACATTTTCAGTAGAAGCCATCAAGTCTTTCAAAAATGGAACATCTAAATTCAAGTTTCTATGATCTAATTGATCAATTATTTCTTTCTGAATTATTACACTTAAGGTTTTTAAGTCAATTACAAATCCTGTGATTTCTGATGGTCGTCCTTTTACAGTCACGAATAAATCAAAATTATGTCCGTGCCAATTTTTGTTGCTGCATCGACCAAATACTTCCTCGTTTTTTTCGTCAGACCATTCTGCCCTCCATAATTTATGTGCAGCGTTAAATCGTTCTCTTCTGGTAATATATACTGTACTCACAATGTGTTTTTTTCAATTTTGAAGCTACAAAGATACTCGTAAAATAAAAACTTTTAGCGATTTTTCTGAGATTTTTCTAATGTCTAGTTTTCACAGCGTCTAGACCGCGCACTCGACGATTTTTTTTTCGTTTGGTTTTTTTGTCGAAATTCAGCTTTTTTATTCGATGGTAATTCCGATTTCTTGAAAATTTTTTCTGTCTTTTTTGTTGTTTTAGAACGGCCTTCTTGTATTGTTTATTTCCTTTATTTGTTCTTGAAAAAGTTCTTTTGGCGCTTTTACTTTGATTTTTGAGTCTTATTAAACTTGCCTTACTTGGCGTGTTCGGTCTTTTTTTCTTTTTGACTTTCTTATTTTTTCGATCCCCAATAAGATTCTCACTTGAAATTTCTGATGTTTTATTAAATGTGGAATCAATTTCAATTTCCGAAAAGGAAGAAAATGGATGTAAAACACAAAAGAAAAGCAAAAATATTAAATACTTCATACCTGAGTTTAATAGCTAACAAACTCATTATAAGGCAGATAATAAAAAAGGTTATTCTTGTTACTTTTTAAAAAATAAGTTGCTTATTGTTTATTTTTCCATTCTTCTTCTGTAAAGCGTTTAAAATTTTCTGTCTCAATGTAGTATTTTATTCCATTTTTGAAAGCAACTATTGTATTTTCTGTGTAATCCATGAAATAAGCCAAATCATAATCAAATGGCACAAGTAATTCTTCATTTTCTTTCTTCAAGCTAAATTTACCATTTTTAAAGACAACTGTACAATTTAGACCTTCTAATTCAAATTCTTTAGAAAATTCCCTGCAATACCTCTCAGGTTCGGCAAGAAAGTAAATATTAAAACTATTATCTTGTTTTATATACCCAAAGAATTTATGAATGAAATCATAATTTAATAGTTTATCTAATGAATTTAAGGTTTTGAAATTTTCGTCAAAAAAAATAGCCTGTTTTTTTTCGCCAAGGTTTGTAAGGAAAATTTCAATTACTGCATCCTTTTCGCCGTCCCAGGTATGGTGTGAATATAAAGTATCAAATTTTGTAGGCAATAGTTCATTTCCTTGTGAATCTAATAATCCATATTTCTTATTAATTTTAGTCAAATAATAACTGTTGTAGTTTGCTCTATCGGTACTTTCAGGAACATAATTTCGATTGTAATTGCATATTTCATCAAATTTACATGCTTGAATTTCACCTTTATATAAATCGTAAACTCCTATTTTTTTATCTTGAAAAGTGAAAAATGAAAAATAATTTTCAGCATCCACCACAAAAATTTCAAAACGATCGTAGTTTAGTGGGATTAAAGTATCACCTAAAAAACTTATTAAACCCCATTTTTTATTTTTCGATTGAGCTTTGAAAACACCTTTGTAGGGAGTTTGTTCTAGGTTTTTATAAAGCGTTGGTACTTGACAAATCAATTTATTAAACTCCTTATCAGGATATAAATATGGATAAGTATACAATCCGAATTTCTTATTCTCTTGTTTAATGAATACTTCTTCTGGTGTATTGTAAAATTTTTGGCCTTTCATATTGAAAAGGACATTTTGATTTTCTTCCTCATTAAATTCAGAAAAGTAGTAATAATCTCTCAGTAGAAATGAACTTTTTGAAAAGGATATTACTTCCTCATACCGTGCCTCAATAAATTCTCCTCCAAATAAATTAAAATTTCCGTACACTATTTTTCCATTGCTGTCTTTTTTTACTAGGTTAATAAAATTTGGAACAGCTAGGTTTTCATAAATTGAATCGAATTGAGGTTTTAAAATGAAATTATTGATTGAAATTGCGCCAAATTTATTTTCTTTGTTTTTTAAAATCAAAAAGTTTTCTTTAAAATTTGGAATGCATTCGTATTCAATTTCACCCGTAGCAGGATCAATGTAAGGTTCTCCCGTTTCAATATCAATTTTCGGGTAGGAACTTTTATAACTTTCGGAAGTGCTAACTTCGTATTCGTCGCTAATGAAATTTAGTTCATTCTTTTCAACATTAAACAAATGATGTGTTATTTTTAAATCTTCAGAACGTCTAGGTACCGAAATGAAGTTCCACAAACTTTCAATTGGTGCTCCAGAAAAGAAAGTCAATGGTGTGCCTACTTTCATTCCCTGAACGTAAAAACCCAAATATTCCCCCAATGAATAGGTATAGAGTCTTTTACTATAAAAAGCTACATGACTTTTCTCAATCAATAGATCACTCTCTAGGCCTTTGATCCAGGGTGAAATGATTTTATGGTCCCAAAAATCGTAAATTGCTTTTTCAAGTTCTTTATTTGAATTTAATTTAAAAACCAGCACTAACTCGGGAAATTTTTGTTCCATTTTTTTGCTTGGATAAACGTAATCTCCATTTTCATCCACATAAAAGTCCTCTCCTAAAGAAATCTCCTCGTAAGGTTGAATATCAATAAAAGAATCGAGCACTTGAAATTTTGTACTTAAAATATAACGTAAATCGCCCTTTTTTACAACCTTTGTTTCCTGGTATGTAAAAAGTAAACTGTCGTACTTAAAATTTTCTTGTGCAAAATTTTGACAAGTAAAAAATAAGATGAAGATGAATAAAATTATTTTTTTTAACATGATTTTTGGATTTAAAAATTGAGATTTTGAAACGAGATGGATTTTCACCTATTTTTTTCAGCATTATATTCACTTTCTGTTAACCTTTTAAAAAATGAATGATCCTTCAGCTTATACAAATCATAGAAATCACCAATTCTCTTAATGCCATAAAAGCCATAAATTAAATCATATTCTTTTAATTCAATGGTCTCATTTTTAACTCTCAAGAAAGGATGTGAAGTAAATGCAAAATACTTATTTTCTTTTTTACCAACAAAATACTTTTGGTCATCATAGTTCCCTTCGTTAGCAACAAAAATATTTTCATATTCATTCGGAAAAACAAAGGTGCCGTCGGAGCAAAATAGACCAAATTTACCATCTTGTTTTGTGAAGAATAGATTCGAATATTCGCTTGGGTTTACTTTCATAATTTCATCAAAATAGAAGGGTACTTCTTTTTTTAAAGTAAAATCAAAAAGTATTTTCTTTTTATTTTTTGTCAGCAAAATATGATGATTCCCGTCACCATCGTAATCGAAAAAATCAATTGAATCATTTTCAAAAGGCAATAGAGTTTCTCCTATGCAATTGATGATTCCAAATTTATTATTCAAATCCTGAGCAATAAAGGTGGAATTCAAATTATCTCTGTCTAAAAATAAAAAATTTGTGTTTAAAACTTTTAAAGGCTCATTTAAACTTCCAATGGAGTCCAATCCAAACAGATAATAATATTCACCCTCTTTTTTTGGGAATAAGGTTTCAGGATTTGCATTTAAGACATAATTTCCAGCAGAATTAATGAATAGCTTTTTATTTTTTGACGTGATAAATGAATAATAAGATTCATAGTAATAGGACTCTAAATTTGCTATGCCTTCATACTTGAATTCTAATTTTGAAATTGGTTCAATGAGATTTTTGTTTTTGACATTAAAAAGCCCAAAATATTTTTTATTTTTTAGATGGTAATCAGAGGTGTAAAATTTGTCTTGGTAAATCTGATCATATTTGGCGCCTAAAATAATGTTCCCATCTTGTTTTATACCTTTTTTTCCATTTTGTACAAAAACTTCATATTTCTGAGCAATGGTTAATTTTATACAAATAACAAAAGTAAATAAAACGCTTATTTTAATTTTGAGCTTCATAATACCTAATTTCTTACAAAGATATAGAAATACTAAAGGTAACTTGTACGTAAATAAACGTATTTTTGTGTAAAAAATTAATCTTGAATATTAATGTTTCGCTTTTAACTCTTTTTTAAATTCACTTAAAGTTTTTCCTGTTTTTTTTTTGAAAAATCGCGAAAAATAAGAAAATTCTTCAAAGCCTAATTCAATTGAAATCTCAGACAAAGAACTTGTTGAATGAGAAATTAACCTTTTTGTTTCTAAAATGATTCTTTCTCGAATGAGCTCACTTGTCGTTTTGTTTAACGTCTCCCTCACAATACGATTTAAATGTTTGGGACTAATAAAAAGCATCTCCGCATATTTATTCGGTGACTTCTCTAATTTGTAATTGTTTTCGATTAATGATTCCAATTTATTTAACTTTTCTAAGTAATTGGATTTTCCTGTGGGAAGGGAATTTGGAATAAAATCGTAAAGTCGGCTAAAATCTATGTAAAGGTTGTCAATCAAATTATAAATTTTCCTGAATTTAAAATTCAATTCATTATTGAATTCTTCAAATATCCTTTTGAAACAATCATTGATTTCGGAAATTTTTTCATCAATTAATTTAATTTCCGGATTTGAATTTCGAAAATTATAAAATGGAAAATCATTTATTTCCCTCGAAAATTGATTTTGGGAAAGAAAATCAGTGTGAAAAATAATGTAACCTTCGCAATCTGCACTTAGTTCCCAATGATGAGTTTGTCCAGGTTTCATTAAAAATACAGAACCAGCTTGAATGGAGTATCTTTCAAAATCAATTTCATGCATACCCATCCCTTTATGAAAAAAGACAGTTAAATAAAAATCATGCTTGTGAGGATGTGAAATTAATGCTTTGTTTTCTAATAAATGATTGGATAAACGATTAACATACAAGACTTCATTTTTAATTAGTTTGTGAAATGACTCAATTTGTAAAACTGGGATATCTTTTTTCATTGACGATGGATTTATGTCTCAAAAGTACAAATTTTTGAGTATATTGTTTTGCATAAAACTAACTCAAACTATTTAATTTTGAAACAAAAACTTAATATAATGGGAAACTTGTTAAAAGGAAGATGTCCGAAATGTGAAAAAGGGAAAATATTTAAAGAAAATGGGAATATATTTCTTTTGAAGTCACCAAAAATGTTTGAAAAATGTTCAGAGTGTTCCTATCGTTTTGAGAAAGAACCTGGATATTTTATTGGTTCTTTGTATATCAGTTATGCCTTGGCTGTTGTTGAAATGCTCATACTTTTTGTTTGCACCATTCATTTTGTTAGCATCAATCAACTTTTAATCCTAATTGCATGTGCTTTAATCGCATTTAGTTTTTTTAACTTTAGATACGCTCGTATCATTTGGATTTGGATTTTTCAGTACTGATTTTATCTAAGCTTAGCTAATAAAACTATAATCTAACAGAATCATTGTGTAATCAAAAGATTCACCTAAACCTCTCAGCATTAAAACGTTTATTTTTTGTCCCAAGAATGTTTTAAACAATCCTTTTATATTCAATCATTATTTATAAATTTGTTGTCTAAAATTGAATTTTCTTCAAAAAACAACATACATGGAAAAAATAGAACCGTATAAGCCAGTCAATAATGTCCGAATCGTAACTGCTGCCTCTTTATTTGATGGTCACGATGCTGCAATCAATATCATGCGTCGTATCATTCAAGCAACGGGATGTGAAGTAATTCACTTGGGACATGATCGTTCGGTAGAGGAAGTGGTAAATTGTGCTATTCAAGAGGATGCGCAAGCAATTGCGATGACTTCGTACCAAGGCGGACACACGGAATATTTAAAATACATGTACGATTTATTGAAGGAAAAAGGTGCTCCTCACATCAAGATTTTTGCTGGTGGTGGCGGTACAATTTTACCTTCTGAAATTGAAGAATTACAAGGATACGGAATTACACGTATTTATCACCCTGACGATGGTCGTTCGATGGGCTTACAAGGAATGATCAACGATTTGGTTCAAAAAGCGGATTTCCCTGTGGGAGAAAAGTTGAACGGCGAAATTTCACACGTGAAAGAAAAATCGGTTACTGCAATTGCACGCATTATTTCTGCTGCAGAGAATTTTGCCGATGCTTCAAAAGCTATTTTGGCTGAAATTGACGTGATGGCGAAAGCGGTTTCTGTTCCTGTTTTGGGAATTACAGGTACAGGTGGAGCTGGAAAATCTTCGTTAGTAGATGAATTGGTGCGTCGTTTTTTAATTGATTTTCCAACAAAAAAAATTGCTGTGGTTTCTGTCGATCCGTCGAAAAGAAAAACAGGTGGAGCTTTGTTGGGAGATAGAATCCGCATGAACTCCATCAAATCGGATCGTGTGTACATGCGTTCGTTGGCGACTCGTCAATCGAATTTGGCCTTATCAAAACACGTTTCTGAAGCAATCAATGTACTAAAAGCGGCTGAATACGATTTAATCATTTTGGAAACGTCTGGAATTGGTCAATCGGATACGGAAATCATCGAGCACTCAGATGTTTCTTTGTACGTAATGACGCCAGAATACGGTGCTGCAACACAATTAGAAAAAATCGATATGTTGGATTTTGCTGACGTAATCGCTTTAAATAAATTTGACAAACGTGGTGCTTTGGATGCTTTGCGTGATGTCAGAAAACAATACCAACGCAATCATAATTTGTGGGAACAAGAAGTAGATTCAATGCCTGTTTACGGTACAATCGCTTCGCAATTCAACGACCCGGGAATGAATTCGTTGTACAAAGTAATCATGGATAAAGTAGTTGAAAAAACAGGTGCAAACTTGCATTCTACTTTTGAGATTACGCAAGAAATGTCGGAGAAAATATTCGTCATTCCGCCGGATAGAACACGTTATTTATCAGAGATTTCTGAAAACAATCGAAACTTTGACAAATGGGTTAATTTTCAGGTGGAAGTTGCGAATAAATTACAAGGTTTAACTTCTTCCATTGAAACCCTTCAAAATTCAACGATTGAAGATAAAGACCGTTTGATTAAAGTTTTACAAGAAACTTTTGAAAAGGAAAAATTAGATTTTGACCCAAAAAACTGGGATATTCTTCAAAAATGGGAAGAGAAAAAGCAATTGTACAAAAACCCAACGTTTGAGTTCAAAGTGCGTGACAAAGTCTTGAAACTAGATACGCATACTGAATCACTTTCTCACCTACAAATCCCGAAAGTTGCAACTCCAAAATACACTTCCTGGGGAGATATTTTACGTTGGAATTTACAAGAAAATGTCCCAGGGGAATTTCCATACACCTCAGGTTTGTTCCCTTTCAAACGTGAAGGCGAAGATCCAACACGTATGTTTGCAGGAGAAGGTGGTCCAGAGAGAACCAACAAACGTTTCCACTACGTAAGTTTGGGAATGCCTGCAAAGCGACTTTCAACGGCTTTTGACTCTGTAACTTTATACGGAAACGATCCAGATTTACGTCCAGATATTTACGGTAAAATTGGAAACTCAGGTGTTTCGATTTGCTGTTTGGACGATGCTAAAAAATTATACTCTGGATTTGATTTATCGCATCCAATGACTTCTGTTTCCATGACAATCAACGGTCCAGCACCGATGTTATTAGGCTTTTTTATGAATGCAGCAATCGACCAAAATTGTGAGAAATACATCAAAGCAAACGGTTTAGAAAAAGAAATTGAAGCTAAAATAGCGGATATTTATAAGAAAAAAGGCGTTACACGTCCAGCTTACCAAGGAGAATTACCAGAAGGAAACGATGGTTTAGGTTTGATGTTGTTGGGTGTGACAGGAAATCAAGTGTTGCCAGCTGATGTTTACAACAAAATCAAAGCGGAAACCTTGACACAAGTTCGTGGAACCGTTCAGGCGGATATTTTGAAAGAAGATCAAGCACAAAATACCTGCATTTTCTCAACAGAATTCGCTTTGCGTTTGATGGGTGACGTGCAACAGTATTTCATCAACAACGGCGTGCGTAATTTCTATTCTGTCTCGATTTCTGGTTACCACATTGCGGAAGCGGGCGCAAATCCAATTTCTCAATTGGCATTTACCTTGGCAAATGGATTCACGTATGTGGAATATTACATGAGTCGAGGCATGAGTATCAACGATTTTGGACCAAATTTATCTTTCTTTTTCTCCAATGGAATTGACCCAGAATACGCCGTAATTGGTCGAGTTGCGCGAAGAATTTGGGCGAAAGCGATGGCGAAAAAATACGGAGCAAATCCACGTGCACAAATGTTGAAATACCACATTCAAACTTCTGGTCGTTCATTACATGCTCAAGAAATTGATTTCAACGATATTCGTACCACTTTACAAGCATTGTATGCAATTTATGACAACTGTAACTCTTTGCATACCAACGCATACGACGAAGCAATTACAACTCCAACAGAAGAATCTGTGCGTCGTGCGATGGCCATTCAGTTGATCATCAACCGTGAGTTAGGTCTAGCGAAAAACGAAAATCCATTGCAAGGTTCATTCATCATTGAAGAATTAACTGATTTGGTGGAAGAAGCAGTTTTATCAGAATTTGACCGCATCACAGAACGTGGCGGCGTACTAGGAGCCATGGAAACCATGTACCAACGTTCAAAAATTCAAGAAGAATCATTGTATTACGAAACTTTGAAACACACCGGAGAATTCCCAATCATCGGAGTAAATACCTTCTTAAGTTCAAAAGGGTCGCCAACAGTTCTTCCAAAAGAAGTCATACGTGCTACCGAAGAAGAAAAACAATACCAAATTGAAATGCTTTCCAACTTGCACCAAGCAAACGGCGAACAAGCCAAAGCAGGAATTAAAAACGTGCAACTAGCTGCTGTTCAAAACAAAAACATGTTTGAGCAATTGATGGAAACGTGTAAATATTCGAGCTTGGGCGAGATTACGAAGGCGCTATTTGAAGTTGGTGGGCAGTATAGACGTAACATGTGATTAGGGATTATTAGATTGTTAGGTGGTTGGATTTTTAGACCAGATTTTCGGGAGAAACGAAAATTTTGTATTTCGTAGAATAATTTTTTGTAAATTTGTTTAAAAGAATATAAATGGGTGCAATATTGATACAGAGTGATGATAGTTTATTAAAATTATTCCTTGAATTAGCAAAAAAAACTGGTGCAAAAACAACTAAGTTGAATGAAAAATCACTTTTGGAATTTCAAACAGGTGAAAGATTAAAAACTGAAAAAACGAATAAAAGAGTTTCTGAGGAAGTTGTTTTGGAGAAACTGAGCAAAAAGATGTTAAAATGAAGGTTTTATTTGATTCGAAGTTTTCCAAGAAAATTGATAAAATCAAAGACCCGAAATTAGCAGCTAGAATATTTAAGGCAATCATGCTTATTAAAGATGCTAAATCTTTACATGAAATTTCAAGTCTTAAACGTTTAACAGGACACTCAACAATTTATCGTTTCAGAATGGGAGATTATAGAATTGGTTTGGAATTAGTCGATGAAAACACCTTGGAATTTCTAGATTTTGATAAGCGAAATGATTTTTATAAGAACTTTCCTTGAAAACTGAATTTTAGCTAAATAAAAATGATGGAAACGTGCAAATATTCGAGCTTGGGTGAGATTACGAAGGCCTTGTTTGAGTTAGGGGGCGCAGTATATGAGGAATATGTGATTTTGGATTTGAGGAAAACTATCGGAATTAAGATATTGAAACATTAAGAAAACTCCAATTAACTTAATTTATGATTTTTTACTTTTTATTATTAACTTTGTTCAATGCAAGTAATTTTAAACATAAATGATAATAAAGCAAAGGCTTTTCTAAATTTCATCAAAACTTTAGATTTTGTAACTATTGAAGAAGATCTAGTCGTGCCAAAAAATCAACAATCCAGAGATGTTCAAATTTTAAAATCCAAAATAAAAGATAAAAGTAGTCAAGCTACAAATCAAATTATTATTTATAATAATACAAGCAAATTTACAAGTGTAGGAGTTATTCGTAAATTAGTTTTATCTAATTCAATAAAGTTTGATTTGGATAAAACATCAATTTCATTTTTAGAATTAACAAAAAAAAATAAACAAGCTTATGATTTTCTATGTGAAAAAGTAAAGAAAACTAGTAATAACCAAGTAACTTTGATGAATTTTTTTAAAGCTTTAAAAGAAATTATTGATTTAGGTCAATATGATTTAGCGAAAAATAAGTTAGACATTTCTCCTTTAGAAACTTTGAAAGGTGAAAAATTTAAAGATTTTAATAAATCCAATTCAGTTTGGACTTCAGCAAACAATACAAAAAGGCTGAATTAATTAGGGTCTGCTGAAAAAGTCAGACCCTAATTTGAACTAGATTTGAGTATTTCCTATTAGAAAAATAATTTTGGTGAATACTCAAAATTTTTGAAAGGATAATTTTTAGGCAATACTGTACTAG
>JBIKSI010000019.1:0-33761 GCA_044348665.1 Crocinitomicaceae bacterium | reverse complement strand
TAAAATGAAGATAAGTAATGAAATACAAAACCAATTAATACGAGAAATAGTTATCCTTTCAGGTGGAGATCCTGAGAAAGTTGCGCATATTTTAGATGATTAAGCAGGTTTCGAACACTTCTAATTTGCAATGCTGCGCAAATAAACATTAAACTCCTTGCTTCAAAACCGTCGATCAACTAATTAAAACAATCATATCAAGGACCTTTGAAAAACAAATTACTCTAAATCAATCTACTCAATCTTTCTTTTCAACCTCTGTTTAGTTTGTGCAGAGAAGTAACCCAAACAATCATTCCCAAAATTTGATTCTGGGTTTGCGGGTACTGCGCCACCTGTGCCACCAGCATTCACACTTAAAGTGTTAAAATATTTGTAAACTGCTTGATCAATGCACATCATTTCTAAGGTTGCAGTATCACCAACACGGTAATTTCCACCAAAAATTGGTTGCAAAATTTCTACACCATCGGCAAACTCATCGTCTTGAAGAAAAATCCCGTTTATCAAGGTATCGTTTTGATACAAATTAAACTTGTAATAGTTTTTTACTCCCGCAGGATCCAATCTATTTGCAACCAATGAAAAAACAGGTGTTGGTCCAAATGAAAACTCTTGCGTAGTCAAAGAATCAACCATTACCTGACTTGGCATTTTACAAGAAGAAGTAAATGTTTCCCCATCTATTACCACGTTGATTGTATAAGTGCGACCTTCAACTCCTAAATAATCCGTAGTACGGTAACATCCTGGCTTGATCAAACTTAAGGTAGTTGTATTCCCTAAATTATCAGTAATTGTCACAAGTGCATTGTCAACCGTTGGGTAGGCACCAGTCTCATCAAAATCTAAGGTTTTCGTAATTTTTACCGTATGAATAAGTGAATCTTTGGTAATTGTACCTTCAATGATGAATTTCGAGTTACTTGAATTTAATTCCAAATCAATCACTTTTTCACAAGAAACAGAAATGAACAATAAGGTAAAAATGGATATTATTAAACTAATTTTTTTCATCTTATTTGAATTTGAAATTGTATGTAATTGCTGGAATAATTTTAAATAATGCTGTTTGAACTGCTTCAGTTTTAGAAGGATCATCCGCATTTTCTCTAAATGAAATAGTAAAAGCATTTTCACGAGCATACGCATTGTACACAGAAAAATTCCAGCTACTTTCAAATTTTTCAGTATTTTTTCTATACCAAGTAACACCCAAATCTAAACGGTGATAATCTGGCATTCTGGAAGCATTTCTTTCAGTAAAGGAGAATTGTGTTTGTCCGTCAATTTCATATTTCCCAGTTGGAAAAGTTACTGCATTTCCAGTATAGAAAACAAATAATGCTGAAACAGATAATTTAGGTGAAATGTCATAAATTCCAACGATTGATAAATCATGCGTTCTATCTTGACGCGCGTTGTACCACTCATTCTCATTAATCCCATCAACCTTACGCTCAGTTTTTGATAATGTGTATCCAAACCAACCAGTGAATTTACCTTGTTTCTTTTTCAAGATCAATTCAACGCCATAAGCGCGACCAATTCCGTATAACAATTCACCTTCCAGTAATTCATTTGCTTGGGTGTTGGCACCATTACGATAATCAATTTGATTTTCTAAGGTTTTGTAATAGGTTTCAACGTTAAATTCGTACATGTTTTCAGCAAAATTTTTGAACCAACCAACAGAATATTGATTTGCTAACTCAGGTTTAACATTCAAGGAAGTAGCCAACCAAACATCAGTAGGTGAAGCTGCGGATGAATTTGAAATCAAATGGATATTTTGTGCATTTCTAGCAAAAGCTGCTTTAAAAGATGCTGTTTTTGAATATGCCCAACTGAAAGAAAAACGGGGTTCAAAGTTGAAATAGGTTTTGTAAAGTTCATTTTGTTTATAAACCATCGTGTCAGTTACTTTTCCATCTGCATCGTAGGAATACAAGTTTGATCCATTTCCCAACAAGGAGAAAGCACTTACTCTCAATCCGTAATTTACGGTAATATTTTCGTTTGCAGACCAATCATTTGTTATGAAGGCAGAATTTTCAAGCGAATTGGTAGGTCTTAGTTTTTCAAAGTTAATTCCTGCGCTTGAATTTGCTTCAATTTGACCAGGAGTTAATGAATGACGAATAATGTTGGCACCAAATTTTATTTTATTGCGTGTATTGGCAAAGTACTGAAATTCCTGCTTAAAGTTAAGATCTCTAATTTTTGAAAGAATGTCAAAATCAACATTTCCTGCAGCAATAGAAATGTTGTAATCGTAAGAACTGTAGATAAATGAAGTATTTGAAAACAATTTTTCACTTACGATTCTATTCCAACGTAAGGTTCCTGTGGCATTCCCCCAATCAATGCCGAAAGACTCGCCAACTCCGAGCACATCACGACCGAAGTAACCAGACAAATAGATTCTATCTTTTTTGCTTATTTTATAATTCAACTTAGCATTCAAGTCGTAGAAGTATAAGATATTGTCTTTAAACCGGTCTGAAGCCTTTAAAAAGACATCTACATAGGTTCTTCGTCCCGTAATCAAAAAGGATGATTTATCTTTCACAATTGGACCTTCCACGTTTAAACGCGATGAAATCAAACCCAATCCTCCACTCACATTGTATCTTTTGTTATTTCCTTCATTCATTTTGATATCCAAAACAGAAGATAATCGTCCTCCAAGATTCGCAGGTTGATTCCCTTTGTAAAGAACCGCATCTTTTATCGCATCGGAATTAAATGTTGAGAAAAAACCTAATAAATGTGTTGCATTGTAAACTGGCGCTTCATCTAATAAAATTAAATTTTGATCAGCTCCACCACCACGCACAAAATAACCTGAATTTCCTTCACCAGCACTTTTTACACCTGGTAAAAGTTGAATGGTTTTAATGATATCTTTTTCTCCTAAAAGAACTGGGATTTTAGCGATTTCCTTTGGATCTAAACGTTCAACTCCCATAACTGGATCCTTTACGTTTAAATCTTGCTTGATTCCAGAAACTGTAACTTCTTTAACCTCAAGCGTTTTTTCAGTTTTTTGAACTTCTAAACTAAAATCCATACTTACATTTGCCTTCAAGTCGACTACAAGCTCTTGATTAACATATCCAGAAGCTGTGATTACAAAAGTATAGTTTCCTTCAGGTAAGGTCAAGGAATAAAACCCGTATTCGTTGGATCTAGCACCTAAATTTTGTCCTTTTACCTTAACAATTGCATTAATTAATTCTTCCCCTTTTGAGGCGTCTTTAATTGAACCGCTGATTGTGTATTTGTTTTGCGAAAATGCAAGTAAGTTTATTGAAATAAATAATAAACTGAAAATAAATCTCATAAATTGTTTTTTAGGGAACAAAGTTAATGCTGAATTGTTTTAGTTGACTCTATTCTAACTGTTAAAAAAACAAAAAAGAACTGACCGTGTAAAAGCTTATAGAAAATGAATTACAAATTCCCTTCGTTTTTCATTTTTTCGGCATTTTCTGCCATTTTCAAAGAATCAATCATATCTTGGATATCTCCATTCATGAAGGAACTCAGATTATAAATAGTTTTATTAATTCTGTGGTCGGTAATTCGCCCTTGTGGATAATTATATGTTCTAATTTTTGCAGAACGATCACCTGTAGAAACTAGGGATTTTCTTTGAGCAGATCTTTCTTCGTGTACACGATCCAATTCCTTTTGGTAAAGTCTTGAACGTAATACAGAAATTGCCATTGCTAAGTTTTTATGTTGAGAACGACCATCCTGACATTCAACTACTGTTCCTGTTGGTAAATGCGTTAATCGAATCGCTGATTCCGTTTTATTAATATGCTGACCTCCGGCTCCAGATGCTCTAAAAGTATCTTTTCGCACAACTCCCATATCCAATTCGAAGTCAACCTCTTCCGCTTCCGGTAAAACTGCGATTGTAATCGCTGAAGTATGCACACGACCTTGAGATTCAGTTTCTGGAACGCGTTGCACACGATGTACACCAGACTCAAACTTCAACATTCCATAAATTCCTTCACCTTCAACCTCCATGGAGATTTCTTTATAGCCTTTTGTTCCTCCTTCTTGGGAATTTAAAATTTCAAATTTCCAGCCTTTTTCTTTAAAATAAAGCGTGTACATCCTGAAACAATCCTCCACAAAAATACAAGCCTCATCACCACCTGTTCCAGCTCTCAACTCCATGATGGCATTTTTATCATCCTCAGGATCTTTTGGGATAAGCAACATCTTAATTTGCTCTTCTAAGTCTGGGCGTTTATTTTCCAACTCATCAATTTCCATCTTTGCCATTTCACGCATTTCAGGATCTTCTTCAGTGGTCAATAATTCCTTAGCATTTTTTAAATTATCTAGAATATCTTTGTATTGCTTATAAACGCTTACAATTTCCTCTAAATCACGGTATTCCTTATTTAATTTGACATAACGATCCATGTCTGAAATGATGTCTGGATCCACAATCAAAGTAGAAACTTCAATGAAGCGGTAATTAATTCCTTCTAATTTTTTTAATAATTCTTGCATTATAAATAAATGTAATATTAAAAATTAATATTCAAAATGTCCATATTCAGATTGAATAGTAACTTTTTTTCCTTCAAAATTTTCTACTCTTCCAATAACTTGTGCCTCCACACCAAATGATGTAGAAATTTCAATAAGCGATTGTGCAATTTCTGGGTGAACATAAATCTCCATCCTATGCCCCATATTGAACACTTTATACATTTCTTTCCAATCCGTATTTGATTCTTCCTGAATCATCTTGAAAAGAGGTGGTGTTGGAAACAAATTATCTTTTATGATGTGCAAATTCTCTACAAAGTGTAAAACCTTAGTTTGAGCACCACCACTACAATGAACCATTCCATGAATATCACTTCTATGTTTATCCAAAATAGCCTTGATAATTGGAGCATAAGTACGAGTTGGCGATAAAACCAATTTCCCAGCATCCAAAGGACTTCCTTCAACTGAATCAGTTAAGTTCTTAGAACCTGAATAAACAAGTTCTTCTGGAACACTTTGATCGAAACTTTCAGGGTATTTAGTTGCCAACACTTTAGAAAAAACATCATGTCTAGCAGAAGTTAATCCATTACTTCCCATTCCGCCATTATACAAACTTTCATAACTTGCCTGACCAGAAGATGATAGTCCTACAATCACATCACCATCTTGAATATTTTTATTATCAATTACCTCAGCACGTTTCATTCGCGCCACAACTGTTGAATCAACGATTATCGTTCTCACTAAATCTCCTACATCAGCAGTTTCTCCACCTGTTGACTGAATACCAATACCATTATTTCTGAGGTCTTCTAAAAGTTCTTCCGTACCATTAATGATTTCTGATAATACTTCACCAGGAATTAGATTCTTATTTCTACCAATTGTGGATGACAATAAAATATTATCTGTAGCACCAACGCACAGCAAATCATCCAGATTCATTATCAACGCGTCTTGCGCAATCCCTTTCCAAACTGACAAGTCACCTGTTTCCTTCCAATACATATAAGCCAAGGAAGATTTTGTACCAGCACCATCAGCATGCATCACAATACAATAATCATCATCATAGCTTAAGTAATCTGGAACAATTTTACAGAACGCTTGAGGAAACAATCCTTTATCAATTTTTTTTATTGCATTATGAACATCTTCTTTTCCAGCAGAGACGCCTCTTAGGTTGTAACGAATATCTGACATTGAATAATTTTGTGCAAAGTTAAGAAACTAGATTTAAAAAAGTCTATAAAATAAAAAAGAGTTCTGAAAAATCAGAACTCTTTTTATAATTAATTTTATTATTGTTTTCTTATTGTTCGAAAGAAACTATGAATTCAACTCTTCTGTTTAAAGCTTTACCTTTAGCAGTTGCATTAGAAGCTTTTGGTTGTGTATCTCCGTAACCATTAGAAGTTAATCTAGATTCAGCCACACCTTTACCCATTAAGTAAGCCTTAACAGACTTAGCTCTATCAATTGATAATTGTAAGTTTTTACCAGGATCACCTGCATTATCAGTGTGACCGTTGATCGCTAGATTGTATGTAGGATTCTCTAACATAACTTTAGCAACTTGATCCAAGATTGGAGTTGATTTCTTGATGATTGTAGCTTTACCGTTGTCAAATTGAACACCAGCCATTGCTTTTTGCATGATTTCTTTCTCTTTTTGTTTTACAACTGGACATCCACCATCAGCAGCTAAACCAGCAGCATTTGGACATTTGTCAGCGAAATCGTAGATACCATCACCATCTTTATCTGGACAACCGTTTGCAGAAGCAGCACCTTTGATTGTAGGACAGAAGTCATTAACATCTAATACTCCATCACCATCCATATCAACAACTTTTTCAACTTTTACAGTTTTACCTTTTGTATCAACGTTAGCACCTGCTGCAGTACCTGGCTCTTGATCTAAATAGTTTGGAACACCATCTTTATCATCATCCATCATGTCTTTTTCAGCTTTCTCAATTTTTGCTTTCAAAGCAGCCATTGCTTCCATGTCACCATATTGTGTTGGAGTCCAATCAGCGTGTTCAGCTTTATCACCTAAGTAATAGTTAGCACCAAAAGTTAAGAAACCTGTAGAACCATCAAATCCATTCGTTAAACCTCCATCTTTTCTATATTGAAGATCAAGTGTTCTTTCACCTTGCAAGTAAGCAACTACAGAAATATCTGTTTTAACAGCCAATTTCGGAGAAACTTTGTATTGGTATGTAACACCAGCAGTCCATCCTGCTAATTTGTCAACATCATACGATCTGTTAGCTTCTGTTGTTTTACCCATGTTTAATACTAAACTTGGCCCTGAATGAACATAAACACCAAGCTTCTTAGAAAAGGAAGCTAAATCAGTTATATTTGTAAAATTCATTACACCTTCAAGTTTGATAGCGAACGAATTTGTAGTATAATCCATTTTATTGATGGTAGTTTTGTAGTTTTCAAACATTAAACCACCATAAAATCCCCATTTGTTAGTCAACATATATCTTGTTCCTAAATCAAAATGAGTAAAACTCTTTCTATTTGCCTTACCAACTATTGGTCCTGTGAAGGCCTTGTTAATACCCCAACCAAAGTCAACTGACATTTTGTTGAAGTTAGCTTGACCAAAAGACAATGAGCTTAGTGCCAAACTTGTTACGATTAAAATTCTTTTCATATACTATATTCTTAAATTACGTGGCAAAGTTAATTATTTTTTTTAAAAAAACAATTTTTTTTTAAAAAAAACCTTTTTTTTTTGGTCTTAATCTATCTATTTAGCATTTTTATCGCCTTTTATTGCGTTGTATACTGTTAAAAAAATAATTTTTAAATCCAACATGAATGACCAATTTTCAATGTAATAAATATCATTTTTAACTTTGTCCTGCATTTCTTGTAATTTGCGAGATTCATCAATGTAACCTGTTGCTTGGGCCCAACCAGTAATTCCCGGTTTTACATAGTGCCGTATCAAAAACTCATCAATTAATTTAGAATATTCGTCTGTATGCTTCAACATGTGAGGTCGCGGACCAACAACAGACATTTGACCGACAAAAACATTGAAAAACTGAGGTAATTCATCTATTCTCGTTTTTCTAAGTATTTTTCCGAATGGTGTTATTCTTGGATCGTTATCAAGAGTTCCAATCTCATTAGCTTTATCATTTAAATGCATTGTCCTGAATTTCAAACATTTAAAAACCTTATTATCTTGTCCTGACCTTAATTGAACAAAGAACACAGGACCTCTGGATGTCAATTTTTGAATTAAATAAACTAGTGGGAATAACCAAGGCATCACCAACACTATCACGAAAAGCGAAAAGAAGATATCAAATAACCGTTTAATTGATTTATTAAATAAATTCTCTAATGGTTCTTTTCTCAAAATTATAATAGGTAAATCATCATAAAAATCAATCGTGACATGTCTATTTAATGTGTATTGATTAAAATGAGGGACAATTTTAAATCGAATAAAATTCTTTTCGCATATAGAGATTATTTCTTTAGTTTTTTTCTCTGGGTATGTCATAGAAGCAAAATAAACTTCATCTACTTCGTTGTTTTTAATAAATTCAACAAAACCATCAATATGCCCAATTATTTTAGAACTGACTGTACTTTGACTATCATCTACTGCAAAAAAACCTAAAACTTTATAACCAAATGAAACCTCTTTTTTTAAAATCCTTTCTAATTCAAGTCCATTTTTGTTAACACCAATTATTACAACATTTTTATTGTTTAATCCTTTTTTGCGCAGGTTTCTTAGCACTAAAAGAGCAATTGATTTAAAGGAAACTACCAAAAATAAAAATAAAACTGAAAAAATTAGTACAAGCAGTTTTTGAATTGAATTAAAATCCAAGATATAGACAACTAAAAATAAAACAACAATCTCGCTCAAAATCATTTTAACCGACCTAGACAAAATTTTCTCTGTTGGTTCAACACGCATAATTTGATAGGCATTAAAAACACCTATTAACAATATCCAAATTAAATTTGCAAACAAAATGATTGAATAAAAATTATCGTCCTCATTAAAAGAAAATCGCTTAAAAATTATAAAAACAGAAATTGCAAATGAAAAATTCAACACTAACACATCCAATAACAACAAAAACATTTTAATGTATTTTGAAGTCTTTATTAATAACTGGGACGACTTACTATTCATACAGATTTTTAAAAAATTTATAATTTATTTTTAATAAGATTAAAACCAAAATAATATAATACAAATTAATCACATATACAACTGGCTACTTACAGACAAAATTGACCTCAAAAAACATTAGGGTTCATATTATTATTGAAATACATCATTCATTGCAAAAAAGTAAAATAATATCTTATTTACAAATTTAGAATTATATCTATGATTCTTGATGAAGTATTACCATCCCACATTTCAGGTATTGTTCCTTTTTTCCATTTACCTGAGAATAAAAGGTCCATTGCAGGAGCTATTGATTTCGGATTAGTACCAATAAGTTCATTTGTCCCGTAACTTACAGTTTCTGGACGTTCTGTGTTGTCTCGCAAAGTCATGCATGGCACACCTAAAACTGTGGTCTCCTCTGTTATTCCGCCTGAATCTGTAACCACAGCTTTTGCATTCTCAACCAAATAGTTAAATTCTAAATAACTCATTGGTTCGGTTAAATGTAATCGTGGATTTGAAATCCCCAAACTCTCCAATATTTTAGCTGTTCTAGGATGAACGGGGAAAATTAAAGGTAAATCTCTAGTGTTATTTATTATTTCATTAATTAATTCTTTTAACTTATTATCTTCATCAACATTTGCAGGTCGATGTAAAGTAATTACAATATATTCAGACTTCTTTAGATTAAGGTCGTTCCATATAAAGGGTTTTCGAAAGTTCGAGCGTTGTTTTAATAGAGTATCTATCATGGTATTCCCTACAAAAAAGATAGATTCCTTTTTAACCCCTGAATTAAGAAGATTTAAATTGGCATTTTCTGAAGTTGTAAAAAAATAATTGGTAATAGAATCTGTTACTAAACGGTTAATTTCTTCAGGCATACTCCAATCCCCAGATCTTATTCCTGCCTCTACATGACCTACTTTTGTATGGAGTTTTTGAGCTACGATGGAACAAGCCATTGTAGAGGTCACATCTCCAACCACTAAAACCAAATCTGTGGGATTGGCTATTAATTCTCTCTCAAAACCTATCATAATACTTGCCGTTTGTTCTGCTTGTGAACCACCACCAGACTTTAAATTGACATGAGGCTCCGGGATTTCCAATTCTACAAAAAAATCATTAGACATCTTTTTATCATAATGTTGACCCGTATGAACCAATCGAAAATCAATGTTTTCACCGTTCAATTTTGCCTTTTGAATGGCGTGAATAATAGGTGCAATTTTCATAAAATTTGGTCTTGCTCCGGCTATTAAAGTTACTTTTTTCATTTTACTTTTTATTTAAATTATGTATAAATTATTTACTTTCACTTTTATCATTTTTTTATTGAAAATATTAATGTATATACATCAGTGGTATTTTATTAATTTACTTAGTTTTACTAAAACAATTAACTAAAATGAGTACTGATAATACACTTTAAGACTAAAATTTATTAAGTGTAAGATAAATAAAAAATTTCACTAATACCAATTGTCTTTTTATTCTAGTGGGTTGCTTTATTAAACGATATGCCCACTCTAAGTTGTTGTTAATCCACCAAGTTGGTGCTCTTTCTACATTACCATTGTAAACGTCAAAACTACCTCCTAAACCTTGATAAACCGCTGCATGTTGCAAATACATCTCCTCCATCAACAGTTCTTGTTTTGGAGAACCCATAGCAACAAATACTACATCAGGTTTTTTTTCTCCAATATCAAGAATTAATTCCCGTTTTTCATTATCATCATTAAGGTACCCATTTCTAAATCCAACTATTTGAATAGTTGGAAATTCTGATTTAATTTTTTTGATCGTTTGATTAACAACATCGTCTTTACCTCCAACTAAATAAAAGGTTTTTTCTTTACTATACCTCCTAATTATTTCTAACCATAACTCACATCCAGGGATTTTTACTACATTACCAATACCCTTTTTTTTCAAAGCCCATACAGCACCAACTCCATCAGGATAACCAACATTTCTATTAATAATATCTTTCAATTCTAAAGTAGATTTCATTATTTTCTCAGCGTTTACGGCTACCAAAATTGATTTATTAGTAAAAACAAAATCTATAAGTTCATTTCGAGATCCTGGAGCGTACACTTTGATATTATTTATTATCTTAAATTCCATTATTAAACAAGTTTAACTATATTATTTTATTTTTAGAATACTTTAATCTGACAAAATTGGTTTTTCCGCATAGCGAATCATTTCCGTATAATTTAATCAAATCAATTTTTTTTCCAGCATAACCATTATTACATTTATTTTTCAAAAATAGGTTTCCTAAACTCGAACATTCACCTGATTTTTTAGTACAGTTTCTAGTTGTGGTTTCTGAGCTACAATACCACTCACTAAAAAAAGCTGTTATGCCTGCATTTTTAAAAAAATTACGGATTATCCGATTGTAATTAGATTCATCTCTAACTCTAATCGGATCTCCTGAAACATTTAAAAAACTACAGTCTTTTACTAAATTATTAGATGAATAATGTGCAAAATATAATGCATGAATAAGACCTTCTTCTCCGTTTTTCTCTATGTTTTCGATGTTTTCAAACACACAATTAATTATTTTATTTTCTCTTGAATTAACCAAATTGATAGCTGAGTAACCAACATTTTTCTTTACAGAGAATTTTGAACCAATATTTTTAAAAGACATTTTATAAAAGACATTACCTCCATTCCAACCTTTCTTTGGGTTATCTCTATCACCAGTCAAACCTACACCTAAATTATAATTAATTATTTCTAAAAATCTAAAATTTAAATTTGTATTTTTTCCATTTCTAAAATCCAATCGAAACCATGTCTCTTTTCCAATTCCATTGAAAATTGGTCTTTTGTTATTTTTAGCAAATCCAGTGATCGTAATTTTTTTTCCGTTCACAAAACTCCAATTAACTTGCTGTCCAATATAAACACCAGTATCAATATATATTTCAACATCTGATTTGGGTTTTAATTCCATCAATATTTTATGAACTCTATACAAGGTTAAAACTGCTTCCTTGTATGATTTTCCAGAATTATCATCACTTCCTAATGTGCTAATGAACAACTTAGTTTTTTTTTCTGACTTCAGATAATTTGTGTCGGCTTTAAAATCTATAGATAATTCATCATGACTAAAAAGATCTTTTGTAATTTCAAAATTATTGAACTTTCGTTTAACTTTGTTTTTGCAACTACCAAATTGAAATAAACAAATTAAAAGGAAAAAATAATATTTATTTTTCATAGCCAAGATTTATTTTAGATTTAATAGTAAATGAAAAGTAAATAATTAATAGAAGAATAAAAGTGAAGTATTCAAGTTTTAAAAATCCACGATGAAAAAGATGAAGAAATTGGACAAAGGAAAGTGCAAATATTAACAAGTGGTAATTATTGATTCTAGATTTACGATAATAAACACATATTAACCCCATAATAATTCCCCCCCCAAAAATTGACATATTCCCAAAATCAAGATATAAACCGCCTAAAAGACCTGGTGTCAATCCCCCATCCAAAGTTGAGCCAATAATTTGCTTGCCAAGAACCTGACCTGGAGCTACATGATCTCCTGGTAAAATTGTTAACAATTCCGAAAAGAACATGGGAGTTGATGAATAAACATTACTAAATTGATTTTCAATAATCACATTTGATATACCTACAGTTTCTCGAAACCCAGTGTAAAGGGGAAGAATCAGAACATAGACCCAAGAAGTAGAAGGGAATTTATATATTTTCAAAATCATTGAAACACCAATTAATTCTTTACTAAATAATCTTCTAATATAATATAATCCAAATAAAATAACCGCACCAATTAATCCAAATCGAATTAATGTTTTTTTTTGCTTTTTCTTATCTATGTCTCTTTTTTTTTCTGACATAGTTGATTTTAAAGAACTTTCTCTCCAAAAATTTACAATTAAATAGGCTCCTAAAATAATTATGACCGTTCCTCTTCCACCTAGGAATATGGTGGGTAATATAGGTAAAACTACATAAATAAAAAACTTTAGCTTGTTCTTCTTTTCAAAGAATGGATAAAATAAGGGAATTATCAATGAAGATTTTACAATATAACCTATAGCTGGAGATATATTAAACCTAGCCTCCTGATTAATAAAAACGTTTCCATATAAAACAACTACAAGTAAAACACATAAATACACAATACTTAAATGAGTATTTGCCACACTAAAAAATAATTGTGTGATTTTTAATTGAGTGTAACTTTGTCTATTAGAAACTTGTCTAAAAATTAAAAATGGTATAAATGATATTAAAATTAATAAACTATATAAAGTTAATGTCTCAACACTTATGGTTCCTCGATATGTGGAAATGTTTAGCGTTGCTAATCCAAAATAAAGAAAATATACGAATGACATTATTTTGGCTCCAGCATTGTTGCTTAAAAATATCAAAAATAAGCAAGACATTGTAGTAATATATATCATTACATAGTCTTGCAAATATAGGGAAATTAAATATCCAAATATTGATATTATTAAGGCAATATTTCTCATTGAATTTTAGAATCAAAAATACTTATCTTATTCCTGATTAAAGTGTTATTTGGAACTGATTTTGTTACTATCGTTCCAGCTGCAATCACGCAATTGTCACCTATAACAACCCCAGGGAGTATTATCACATTAGAGGCTATCCATGTGTTATTTCCAATTACGACTTTTTTTGTCACGTATCCCTGTTCTCTAATCTTCATAAATTTATCCGTAAACTTATGACTTTGGGAATAAATGGTCACATTTGGTCCAATTAATACATCATCTCCAATGTCAATTCCACCACCACCATGCAAAATAGAATACCTATTAATTGAGACATTCTTACCTATACTGATTTTAGAGGGCGAGTCAATTTGCACAAAATCCCAAATTTTCGAACCTTTTCCAATCTTTAAAGGTAATAACTTACGCCTTAAAAAGCAACCTATGTTTCCAGGTATTCGCTTTAAAAATGATGAATACCACAAAATTAATTCATATCTAATTTTCATACAAACAAAATTTTCTCCAAATAATCAATCGAACAAGCCACATTAGCATAAAGCCAATAGATATAGTTAAAATCGAAATCGGAACTATTAATAACAAAACAACTATTAAAATTGTAGCACCCAAACTCCAAAAATTAGCTTTTCTAATTGAAATTACACTTCCTAAGGCGCCCATCCAAGAGGAGTAAACAGAGTAAATAAGTCTTAAAATCCCAGTGCAAATAAAAATTAATATCAACTCCCAATTAGAGTATATATATTCCTTTTCTATAAAATCCCACCTAAATGAGGCATAAACAACAATCAACACGAGTATAGTGAGGATTAGTGAATAAAGTAATACTGTTTTAATCTTTTTTTTTGTTAACTCTATTGGCTTATCTGATTCTTTATAATCTACAATATAAATAAAGCCTAAATAACCTTGTACAAAATTAAAAGGAAATGAAATAATCAAACCCAAAAAGAAATATGATCCCAAAGTAGAAAAATTGAAATACCTTTCCAACAGCAACTTGTCACCATTACCTATAATTGAAATGGTAATGAGTGAAATGAAAAAATAAAACAATAAATAAATATCTTCTTTCTGAATTCTATCAAACGAGTTAAAATTGAACAAATTAACTCTCCTTAGTAAAATGATAAAAATAATAACACCGCTAATGGACACTGCACTAAAAAACAATAAACTAATCATTTGATAATCAAGCCTAAACAAATTATATAACAATATTGAAATGATGAAAAACACTACAATTTTCCAAAATGATTGAACGACTTGTGCGATATTAAACCATTTAATGAGTCTAAACACGTTAAAACTCAACATAATAATAATTGTAAAAAATGTAAATATCATTAATTGAAACTTATTGTCGAAAAGATTCAAATAACTAAAAAAAAGAGGAATAAAAATAGATGAGATCAATAAAGCAAACAATGTTAAAACTCTTATCGAATCGCTTATCACAACCTTATTGTCTATCACTTTCCCTTTTCTTAATATCAATTGTTCAGCACCAAAAAGACCAAAAGAATTCAACATAGTTATATAAGTTATGAGCATTGAAAATTTACCATACTCCTCATCGGTCAAAATTTTCTTTAAAAAAAACCCCATGGAGAACAAGGACAATGTCCCAAAAAGCATGATCAATATAGGTATTTTATTATATAATTTTTGAATTTTCATCGCCCTATTAGCTTTCTGTATATTGAATAGTAAAGCTTGGCATTTGCATCCCAACTGCGATGTTCCCTAACGTACTTTAAAGCATTAGACTTGATTTCTAATAAATCATTCTCTTTTAGTTTATGCACTTTTTCAATAACATCTTCTAAAGCCTGAATATCTTCAGAAGGATACAAAAACCCTGTTTTGTTATTTTCAATTAATTCCTTCATTCCGCCAACATCACTTGCTATAACAATTTTTTCAAAACCCATAGCTTCTAATGGCTTTAGTGGTGTAACCGAATCAGTTAATTTTGATTTTACACGAGGATTTACAATAATTGAAACTTCATTATATGCTTTATAAATATCAGCTCTGACAATCGAGCCTTTTAATTGTATGTTATTATCTTCGGATATTACTCCTCGCAATTTAGTAATTTCATCTTCCTTACCTGATCCATAAATAAAAAGTTTGATATCATTATTTTTGGCATTCAATCTCTTAACTACTTTAACAAGATTATCAAGTCCCTCAATAGGACTAATTGAACCTATGTATCCAATTACAAAAGAAGAGTCATTTATACTTTTATCATTTTTTTTGGTTTTTTGACTTTCAATAAAGTCAATGTTCACCGCATTTGGAATAACGGATATTTTTTTTGGATTTATTCCTCGTTTTATAATATCTAAACGGAGATTCTCATTAATAGCAATTACATGGTTGCTTTTCTTCATTGTATAAGTTTCTAAAAATCTTAGAACCTTATACTCTAGTTTTACAAAAAGACTTTTACTATTAGCATCTTTCTTTCTTTCTTCCCAAAGAGATCGCACTTCATAAACATGAGGAATGTTTAATTTTCTAGCAACAAAAAAAGAAGGAATCCCACAGAAAAACATGGCGTGAGAGTGAATAATATCAGCTTTATTTTCTAATGCAACTTTTTTTATTTTTGAATAAAACCCAAAAACACTAAAAAGCTTAAAAATTCGTTTTATAAATTTATTTCCCGTTTCACTTACCTCTTGATTTTTATTGTTATTGTAGGTTCTATAATAATTTACGCCTTCAATTATTTCATAGCCATACATAACATTTTTTCCTTGTTGAAAAGGAGAAGTCAAAATGGTAGGTTTTAAACCAATTTTTATTTGTGAAGAAACAATATCATAACTTCTTGTGCTCGACCCAGAAATATTTGGAATTGATTGGTATAAAACATGAACTACATTTAAAGGTTTAATATTTTCCATTTGAAGATATGGTTGATTGTTAAATTTATAAAATATTTTTTTTCTAAATAGAAATTATTATTCATTACTTAATTGCCTTTTAATATACCTGCTAAAAATGAAAAATGAAATAATCAAAAACCCGCCTAAGAAACCACCGATAATTAAAGCCTTTATCTTTCCTAATTTTATAATACTTAATGGCAAAATTGGTTTGTCTACAATTTGATAAAGAGGTGTTTGATTTAATAATGTCATTTTTGAGATTTCTAAATTCTTAACTAATTCAGCCAAAATTGCAGTATTTACTTGAACATCCACTTGCTTTTTTGCTGATGGAACACGCATCACATTCATAGCTGGACTTAATCCAAACATTTTATCGTTACTAGCAGCAACTCCTGTAAGAGCATTATATAATTCAACTCTTACGGAGTCTGCTTGTCTTTGTAAAATATTTACATTATTTCTTGCTTTTTGAATCTTATTAATTGAATAATGTTCAAAAGCAACCTCTAACAACTTTTCAGAAAACCTTTTAGAAAACATTTCACTTTCGGTAATAATAGTTATTTCCATCAGGGCTTTTTCAGTATCTGGTCTTTGAAGTTTTAAATGTGTATCGATAAAAGTCAGATAGGTTGCTCCCAAAATAGAGTCTTTAACTTTTGAGAATTTATCTCGATCGTCACCAAAATGAAATTTAATTCCTCTTTTAAGTTCTGGCTTATCACTTTCATACCATATTTTTTCTAATTGATAAATTTCTACATATTTTTGCATGAAGGTCTTTTTTGTTTTTTCATCATACAAATCCAATAAAACTTTTTCAATCAAATTACGAGATTGCAAAAAGTCAAAAAAATTAATTGATGAAAATAAATCACCTTCACCACCTTCACCAATTCCTGCAATACCTAGGCTATTTGCTAACGATGAAGCTCCTCCAAGACCACTTTTCTCTTCTTCTAAAACAAAGGTAAGTTTAGCTTCATATTTAGCATTAGTACTTATTGCCTTTAAAAACCCCAATCCTGCACCTAAAAAACTGAAAATCAAAATTATTATCCATTTAGAACTCAAAAATCGAAATAATTCTATAAGTTTTATAATTAAATCCCTTACCTTTAAATCTTTTTCTTCCATATCATTTTTAGAATTTTACAAAAACAATTTATGCACTGATTTTTTTAATTGCTAGAAGTTACAATCTCCCGTCAACTAAAACTTTATCAAAAAATGCTTTTGTATCATATACAATCGAATTTGAATTCAATTTTAAATCATCCAATTTAATAGTCAAAAATTCATCATGAGAAACAGCCAAAATAATTGCATCATATTTGGATAAATTTTCTTTAGAGGTCAATTTTAAATTATATTCATGCTCAACTTCTTTTAAATCTGCCCATGGGTCATAAACATCAACGTCCAATTCAAATTGAATTAATTCATTGTAAATATCTATTACTCTTGTGTTTCTGATATCAGGACAATTTTCTTTAAAAGTAAAACCTAAAATCAATGCTTTGCTTCCTCTAACCGTTTTTCCTTTTTTTATTAAAAGTTTTACTACCTTATTAGCAACAAACATTCCCATATTGTCATTTACTCTCCTACCAGAAAGAATAACTGCTGGGTGATAACCTAGCTCTTCAGCTTTATGAGCTAAATAATAGGGGTCAACACCTATACAGTGACCACCAACTAAACCTGGCTTGTATTTTAAGAAATTCCACTTTGTACCTGCTGCTTCCAACACCTCATGTGTGTCAATACCAACTCGATCAAAAATTAATGACAACTCATTTACAAATGAAATATTAACATCTCTTTGAGCATTTTCAATAGCTTTTGATGCTTCTGCAACCTTAATACAAGAAGCTTTAAATGTTCCCGCAGTAATTATTGATGCGTACATGTCATTTACATAATCAGCTATTTCAGGAGTAGAACCAGAAGTAACTTTCTTTATTTTTGTTAATGTATTTACCTTGTCGCCTGGATTAATTCTTTCTGGAGAATACCCACAATAAAAATCTTCATTGAATTTCAAGTTGGAAAATTTCTCTAATACAGGAACGCAATCTTCTTCTGTGCACCCTGGATAAGTGGTAGATTCATAAATAACAACATCTCCTGCCGCTAAAGTCTTCCCAATCATTGTACTTGCAGAAATCAATGGAGTTAAATCAGGAGCTTTATGAATATTAATTGGAGTTGGAACTGTAACGATGTAAATATTACAAGATTTTAAATCTTCTTCATTATAAGATAACTCTAAACCACCTTTAAGAACAGACTTTAATTCGTCTTCTGAAACCTCTAAAGTGAAATCATTTCCGTTGTTCAATTCATTTACCCTATTGGTAGAAATGTCAAAACCTAATACTTTAAATTTTTTTGAAAGTTCCACCGCCAAAGGCAATCCTACGTAGCCTAAACCTATAATTGCGATTTTTGAATCTTCAAGTTTCTTTACATTCTTCATTTTAATTTAATTTAAATTAATTTTATATTTATTTTACTGTTTTGGAACATTAAGCTATTAGTATTTGATATCTAAAACTAATTCCTAATTTTTTTTTAAGTTATAAATGGCTTCGCCGTCCTCAGTTACAAAAATAACCACAGTAAGCAAAAACTGAAAGAATAAAATTAATTAAATTTTACGCACACAGTTTTTAGGTAAACTTACACAATATCCCCACCCAAGATTCGTGATTTCAATCATAACACGAAATGAGTTTGATTCTTGTATTGCATTTGCAAAGAGGCCTTTTAAAGGACCATTAATTATTTCTACATTATCTCCTTCTAAAAAGGATTGTTCAATATCTTCATAAAAATCCAAATCATTAATGCCTATGAATTTTAATTGCTCAATCTCAATATTTTTAACTCTCCCCACTTTTCCATTCGATTTCAAAATTGAATGAATGCCATTTAATGTATATAAAAAGGTTTTATCCATTTTCATTCCTTGTACAAAAACAACGGAAGGAATAAGGGGAAAGGTAACTTTTTTTTTACGGTCGCTCCAAAGTCGAATAGTTGTTTTTAGTGGAAGAAAGCAAGTAAAACCAAGTCGAACTAATTGATTATAAACCTTTTTCTCACAGCGAGAATTAGTGCGCACAACAAACCAATCTTGGTCATCAAAATTTTGACTCACCAAAATAGGTTTTGACATCGTACTAATTTCTTTGTTTAACATCAACTACTTAAAATTCATTTAATAATCCTAAAATTGCACTTTCAAAGTTTTCTTGTGCCTCCCAACCCAATTCATTTTTTATTTTTTCAGCATCAATTGCATATCTTTTATCGTGACCAGCTCTATCCTTTACGAAACCTATTAACTCTGTATAAGATTCACCATTTTTCCTAGGCTTTAAAACATCTAATTTTTGGCAAATTACATTTACAATTTCTAAATTTGTTCTCTCATTTCCACCACCAACATTATAGGTTTCACCTGAAATTCCTTTATGAAAAACTAAATCAATAGCCTTACAATGATCAAGCACATGCAACCAATCCCTAACATTTTTCCCATCACCATAAATAGGAATTAATTCCTCAGCAAATGCTTGTCGAATAATAGTTGGAATTAGTTTTTCTGAATGTTGCTTTGGACCGTAATTATTTGAACAATTGGTGGTTACAACATTTAAACCAAATGTATGAAAATAACTTCTAACAAGCATATCACTAGAAGCCTTTGATGCACTATATGGACTATTTGGAGCGTAGGGTGTCTTTTCAGTAAAAAAACCTGTTTTTCCAAGTGAACCATATACTTCATCTGTAGAAATATGATGAAACCTTGCTTGACCATATTCTTCTTTCACTGAATTTGGAGATTCCATCCAAAGTTTTCGTGCACTCTCAATCAAATTAAATGTACCTACAATATTAGTTTGAACAAATGCCTCTGGACCAGAAATTGAATTATCTACATGTGATTCTGCAGCAAAATGAATTACGCCTTGAAATTGATATTCCTCAAACAAACTAGCTACCAAATCTCTATCACAAATATCACCTTTTACAAAAGTAAATCTAGGATTCTCATCAACTTCTTTAAGGTTACTTAATGAACCTGCATATGTTAACTTATCTAAAACGATCAAATTATAATCTACATGTTTATTAAGAAAATAAGGTACAAAATTTGACCCTATAAAACCTGCACCACCTGTAATCAACAAATTTTTCATATAAACGGTGATTTAATTTCATTTAACAAATTTAAACACTTATCTTTAGGAGAAAGAATTATTTCACTTTCCATAAGTTTCCAATCTATACCTAAAGAAGGATCCTTCCACAAGATTCCACCTTCAGCAGATGGTAAATATTTTTCATCAACTTTATAAGCTACAATAGCTTCTTCACTTAAAACAATATAACCATGCGCAAATCCCTTTGGAACTAGCAATTGTTTTTTATTTTGATCATTTAATAAAATTGAAAAAGATTCACCAAAGGTCTTCGAACTATTTCTTAAATCAACAACAACGTCTAATATTTCGCCTTTGATTGCTCGTATTAATTTTGTTTGAGAATAGGGAGGATTTTGGAAATGTAATCCGCGAAGAACTCCTTTTGATGATTTTGCCTCATTATCTTGAATGAAATTAAATTCAAGACCATTAATAACAAAGCTGTCTTGATTATAAGACTCAAAAAAATACCCTCTTTCGTCTCCAAAAACTTTCGGCTCAATTATTAGCAGATCTTTGATATGTGACTCTTCAATTCTCAATTTTTTAGTGCTAATTTAGTTAAATATTCACCATATTGCGTTTTAGCAAGAGGCTTAATCAAATTTAATAATTCATTTTTCGTAATGTATGCCATTTCGTAAACAATTTCCTCTATACAAGCTATTTTTAAACCTTGTCTTTTCTCAATAGTTTGTATAAATGAGCCAGCCTCCAGAAGTGATTCATGGGTTCCTGTATCCAACCAAGCAAATCCTCTACCAAGTAATTCAACTTTCAACTTACCTAAATTTAGGTAATGCTCATTCACAGAAGTTATTTCAAGTTCACCTCGTTTTGAAGGCTTTAATGTTTTTGCAATTTGAACGACATCATTTGTATAAAAATAAAGTCCAACAACAGCATAATTTGATTTTGGATTATCTGGTTTTTCTTCGATTGATATGACTTTTCCTTCGCTATTAAATTCTGCAACACCATATCTTTCCGGATCTGAAACATAATAAGCAAAAACTGTTGATTCATTATTTACTTCAGCAGTATTAACTGCTTTTTTAAGTGATTCACTTAATCCATGTCCATAAAAAATATTATCTCCCAATACTAAACAAACAGCATCATTACCAATAAATTCTTCACCTAAAATGAAGGCTTGGGCTAAACCATCGGGTGAAACTTGCACTTTATAAGAAATCTTAATTCCCCATTGAGAACCATTCCCCAATAATTTTTCAAAATTTTTAATATCGTCAGGAGTAGAGATTACTAAAATATCTTTTATTCCAGCCAACAACAATACTGAAAGTGGATAATAAACCATCGGTTTATCATAAACAGGTAAAAGTTGCTTTGAAACTCCTTTTGTTATTGGATACAAACGAGTGCCAGAACCACCAGCTAATATTATTCCTTTCATTTATTGTAAAAGATTAATTATTGCAATTACCATACCCGTTATACTCGAAATAACACCTGAAATAACAGATAATTCAACTATTGACAATTTCTCTTTAATTTGTTGAATCTCGCCCTCTTCAGGTTTATCAATTTTTGTTGGAACATGAATTTCACAACCTGATTTAATTAAAGGATAAAACCTAAAAAATAAAAAGCTTCTTGTATTTTTAACTTTACCATTCTGATAAATTAAATATATTTTGTTTTTGTTTGCTGTCTTTTTAACTCCACCAGCAGACCTTAGGTAATATCTAACACCTCTACCTGGTGCTATTGAAGTTTCGGCCTGAACATAAACTTTACCGAAAACCTGAACAGTATTTACTACTTTTGGGATGTGAATTTCATCACCAACTTTTAAAACTAAATTAAACCTTGAATTTGGCCTCCTTAAAATTCTTTTATAGTTAATTGGAATTTTTACAGCATTAAATTCTTTATTTTCAGTGGAAATTTTGTCTATGTTTCTTAAAACATAAATCCCTTTCTTATATGCTGTATTTCTTAATCCTCCAGATCTATTTATTAAATCTAAAAAAGTCTCATCTTGATTTGTAAACGTGTAGTCTCCTGGATAAAAAACCTGACCAACTACATTAACATTTCGTTGAACCTCGAATACCGGTTTTTTTCTTATATTAATCACATCATAAGGTGATAACAAAATGTTTTTGGACAAATCTGAGAGCAAAGTATCTATTTCAATTATTTTAGAAACAGATTTCTCCTTCAAATCGACTTTTTCATCCTTAATAATTACACTTGAGATTTCAACAATTTTTGATGAACCCTCTAAAAAACCTCCCGCTTGAATTATGACATCATACAATGTTAAATTTTTGATAAAAGGATATGTTCCAGGTTTTTTTACAAAACCTCCTATAGTAACATTCTTAACATAAGTTAAGTCAAAAAGAGAAGAAACTATTAATTCATCATTTTTTCTTAGTTTAATACCTTTATTATCTTTCGATAAATCAATATTTAAGATTTCTTTCGTTAAATCTTCTTTTTCTCTAATTAATTGAGCTCTTGTTTTAAATGCATCCTCTGTCAAACCGTCTGCTTTTTGAATTAAATCATCAATAGTCATTCCATCATATAATGCATAGTCATCTGGTCGGAAAACAGACCCCTTTATAGAGACCTTATTCTCGAATCGATTCAGTAAGCTCGAAACTTTAAAAACATCACCAGAAACTGGCACATAAGTTTGATATTGACTTTCTGTTAGATCTATAATCTTTAACTCTTTTTCCGTATTTTGAACCAATTTAATATTGGATTTATAAGCTGCTTCATCAAAATCAGAACAATACCTCAACAAATCTAAAAATGATTCTTGTGGTAGCAGTTCAAAAACACCTGGCCTCTTCACTTTTCCCTCAATTTTAACTCTGTTTTTATAAACAGGTATTCGAATGATATCGTTATCTAACAAATTTATGTTGTCTGATTGATCACCATTCATTAAAAACTTATAAATATCTATTGTCTTAACAATTTTATTGTTTCTTATTAATTCAATGTTTCTGTATGAACCATTTGCATCAGGACCACCTGCAATATGTAATGCATTAAAAACAGTAGAAAGGGATGAGACCGTGTAATTACCAGGCTTATTAGCTCCCAAGATTGTAATTCTAATAGAACGAATTTTTGAAATTGAAATTGAAATTGTTGATTGACCAGAATTTAAAGAACTATAGATTTTAGAACACGCTTTTTTAATTTGAGTTTTTGCAGCGTCAAAGGTTAATCCGTTTACATAAACTTGTCCGACAATTGGAATTGAAATTTTACCCTCTCGAGTAACGGAAACTGTAGAAGAAAATTCTTGCATACCATAAATTACAACTTGCAATTCATCTCCTACCCCAAGTATATAATTCGTGGGAGTTGGCATATTAGAATTTGGTTCAAAACTCAAGGAAGCATTAGAGAAAATTTCAGAACCAAAAATTGTAGATTGTTGCAAAGCTGACCTTTTGTCTAGTTCAATTGGTTTTTCAACAATTGAAATGCCTTTTTCAATATTCGATTCATTAACTTCTGCATCAAGACTTTCAATTCTATTTTTTAAAATTGAAAAATCAGTAGCACTCATACCATTGAGAATAGCAACATTTTCCAAAGTATTCATGGACATATTTTTGCTGTTCATTTCATTTTTAATTTTAACAACTTCTGCCTTGGATAATTGATCAACGTTCAAATCTTTAATTTCATTGGCCGAAATACCTTGCGATAAAGTTAAAAATGAAGTTACTAAAAAAGAAAGTAAAAGTAGGCTATTTCTAAATATTGTAAGCATAAAATCAGTTAAATAAGTGGCAAAATTAAACATTTTTTTTCAACTTTCATGAAAAAAACTGTTATACAATTTAAAAACAATAGACTAAAAAATAAGATTTTACCCCTAAATCATATTCGAATTAAAATAGATTTTTTCTAAACTTACATCTTTTTCTGCCCAATCTGGCTTCAAAAAAAGCTCATTTTCGTCTGACAACTCAATTTCAGCGATTACAAAATCCTGTTTTGGCTCAATGAATTCGTCCACTTCCCACAAATGTTTGCCAAATTCAATTAAATAACGTTTTTTAACAATTTTCTTCTCGCAAAACTGCAACAAAAGTTCGTTTGCCTCAACTAAAGGAATTTCGTATTCAAATTCACTGCGAGAGATTCCCGTGTTTGCACTTTTAATGGTTAAAAAACCTTTCTGACCTTTCGTTCGCACTCTTACAACTCCTTGTTCACTTTTTGAAATGTAGCCTTGTGAAATTAAAACTGGAACTGGCTTTTCAACTGATTCCCAAAGTTGTTTGTTTACCAAAAATTTACGCTCAATTTCTTTCATTCCTGACTTTAGTTTTACTTTATTGTATAAAAAATGTACTTTTGAATTTGATTTTCAGCTATGAAGTTAGTAAAAAGTAAAGATATAGATAAAAAAAAATGGAATGATTTGGTGAAAAAAAATCAAGGCTCACTATTTTTTTATAGCGAATATTTAGACCTTTTTGCAAAAAACTGGCTCATTTATGTAGACGAAAACTATTCTAAAGGTGCAGCTTTTGTTTACAATCAACAGCTACAAGTAAAATTAATTTACCCAAGTTTTTACCAAAGAAATTGCGAATTTTATAGTCTCAATAAAGAGGAAATAGAAATTTGTTTGTCAAAAATTCAAGACGAATTTAAGATTGGACAGCTATATTCCGAAATTGAAAATTTAAACTTAAATAAGGCTACAAAAACAGTCAGAAAATTTCAAGTTTTTGACAACAATGAGAATTATAATTCTTTGGCAAAAAGAATGATCAAAAAAGCAGAAAAATGTGGGTTTGAAATCAAAAATTGTGACTTTGATCAACTGAAGCCAATTTTGGAAGCTGAGTTAATTGATAAAATCCCTGGTTTTGACAAGAACAACAGTTTAAAGCTACAAAAACTATTCAAAATCAAGGAGATTCAATACAAAATCTACATTTCTGGAATTTACAAGCAAGATATTCTCAAGGGAGGAATGGTATTTATCATCGAAAATTCAAAAATAATTTACCTCATAGGAGCGAGCGACGCTGAAACTAAAAAAAATGGTGGAATGTATCTGTGCATGAATCAAGCAATTAATCTTGCAAGGAACAATAACTTTGAATTTGATTTTGGTGGTTCAAACATTGATTCCATTCGACAATTTTACCTCAATTTAGGAGGTTCAGACAAAAACTATTATGCCTATTCTTGGGATAATACGAGTTTGATTTTTAAACTGATTAGAAAGATTTATAAACGAATCAAAGGCTAATTTTAAAAATTTCTTATTACTTTTGCTTGTTATGTCTTTTTCATCTTATTTCGATAATAAAAATTTTCCGCGCTGGATCATCATTCTGAGTGATTTACTCATCGGATTTTTTGCTCTTGGTGTGGCCTACTTGATTCGTTTTGATTTAAAAGCAGATAAAACCCTTATTCGAGAAGAATGGAACATTTTATCCAAATCAATTTTGATTTATTTGTTCATAAAACTTATTACCTTCTATCTATTTAAGATTCATAAAGGATTAATTAGACATACCTCCAACGAAGATATTCGACGTATATTTTTTGCATCCATAAACTCTTCCCTACTCTTTTTAATCTTTGGTTTTATACGTGCATATCAATTTGATGGCTTTTATTTATTCCCAAGTTCCGTGCTTATCATGGAATTTTTTGTTTCATTCTTTCTATTAATCAGTTTTAGGTTTTCCATTAAATACATTTACACAGAATCCGCCAAAGGAAAAAACCTCATCAAGGAAAATGTGTTAATTTACGGATGTGGCACAAGCGGACTAATTACGAAAAGAACTTTAGAAAAGGACCCACGTTTTTCCTACCAAATCATTGGATTTATTGATCATAATGTGAAAATAAAAGGAAATAGAATTGAAGGCGTTAAAATTTTTCATTCTTCTCAACTAGAGGAAATTATTCATGAGAATGAAATCAAAAAACTAATCATTGCAATTCAACATCCAGATAAAGAGAATAAGAAAAAAATTGTTGGTATTTGCTTGGAAAACAACATCGAGGTCTTACAAGTTCCAAGCTCCAAAAGTTGGATCAATGGAGAATTTTCGACCAAACAAATCAATAAACTTAAAATTGAGGAACTTCTTGGTCGCAACCCAATATCCCTGAGCAAGGAAAAAATCCAAAAAGAATTAGAAAACCAATTGGTTTTAGTGACTGGTGCTGCTGGTTCCATTGGTTCAGGATTGGTGAAAGAAATTGCAAGTTATAAGCCAAAATTACTAGTTTTATTGGATCAAGCAGAATCCCCTTTGTACGATTTAGAACATGAATTAAAATCACAATTTCCGGAACTAAACTACGAAATCGTGATTGGCGATATAAGAAATAAGGAACGCATGGAACGTGTTTTTGATTTCTATAAACCAGCTTATGTTTTTCATGCCGCAGCCTATAAACATGTACCTTTGATGGAAGATAATCCTTCTGAAGCAATTTTTACGAACATCAAAGGAACGATGAATTTGGTAGATTTGGCAACCAAATTTGATGCGAAAAAATTCGTGATGATTTCTACCGATAAAGCTGTTAATCCAACAAATGTGATGGGTGCATCAAAACGAATTGCGGAAATTTATGCCCAAAGTAAGTTTTTGCAAAACCCAACAAAAACAAAAGTCATTACAACTCGATTTGGAAATGTTTTGGGTTCGAATGGCTCGGTTATTCCACTTTTTCAAAAACAAATAGATCAAGGTGGACCTATTACATTAACTGACGAAAAAATTACACGTTTTTTCATGACCATTCCAGAAGCTTGTCAATTGGTGTTGGAAGCGGCAAACATGGGCAATGGAGGTGAAATTTTTGTTTTTGACATGGGTGAATCTGTAAAAATCATTGATTTAGCAAAAAAAATGATTCAACTAAGCGGTTTGGAATTAGGAAAAGACATCGAAATAAAAATTACAGGTTTGCGACCTGGTGAGAAATTGTACGAAGAATTACTATCTTCAGAAGAAAACACCATCGCGACGCATCATCCACAAATATTGATTGCAAAAGTTCGCGAAAATGATGAAAGCATCAATGAAAAGATTTATGAACTTTTGAATTTATTTAATTCACAAGACAATTTAAAAATTGTTGCAAAAATGAAGGAAATTGTTCCAGAATATTTGAGTAATAATTCTGAATTTTCAAAATTAGATCAACAATAAGATTTTGTATGCAAAAATGGTCTAAAAAATTCAGCTTAAACCTCCTGAAACAAATTGTCTCCAAAAAAACGCTTCTACCTTATTATCATGATGTAACATCAGAAAACAAAGCACATTTATCGGCCTTAGGATTTGTGAGGACTAAAGAAGATTTTGAACAAGATGTTGCATTCTTCTTAGCCAATTATCAAAACATTTCACTTCGAGATTTAACAACAAAACCAAAGGTAAATCAATTTCACATCAGTTTTGATGATGGTTTAAGTGGACTTTACACCAATGCATTTCCACTTTTAGCTGAAAAGAAAATCGACGCGAGTATTTTCATAAATTCAGATTTTATTGATAATAAATCGATGTTTTATCGACATAAAATTAGCGTATTAATAAATTCTATCAAAGAACAAAAATTAGAAAAAAAGATTGCTGAAATCCTGAAACTAAATGAGAATCAAATCATTTCACATTTGTTTTCCTTAGGATTCAGTGATACGGTTCTAATTGATCAAATTGCAAAAGAAATCAACTTGAGTTTTGAAGAATACCTTATCTTTAATAAACCGTATTTGACTTCCGAGCAATTGATTGAAATAAAAAATGCGGGTTTCACAGTTGGAAATCATGGGAAATCTCACATCAATTTCAACACCTTGGATTTTGAAAACCAAAAAAAACAAGTTCTTGATTGTCATCATTTTCTGAATCAATTATTAAAACAGGAAACCGCATATTTTTCTTTTCCATTTGGAGACCACAAAATAAAAAATGAATTGTTCAGTTTTCTATATAATGACGCTGGAATCAAAGCAAGTTTTGGTGTCTCTGGCATTAAAAAAGATGAACACAAGCAACATTTTCATCGCATTGTTATGGAAAAAAACGAAGATGCAGCAACAATTATTCAAAATGAATACATTAAATACATATTAAAAACACCTCTTTTGAGAAATACACTGAAACGACCAAATGATTAAAAAAATTTACAAAAGCATATTTCCAGAAACATTCAGAAATAAACTTATTGAAACAAAAAATGCAATTATTGCTCAGTTTCTAAAAGGAAAAGATTTTACTTGTAATTTTTGTGAAGAGGACTTTTCCAAGTTTTTAGCAAAAGGAAATGGACTTGAAAAACGAGAAAATGCACAATGTCCAAAATGTGGTTCTCTGGAACGTACACGTTTACTTTATTTCTACCTACAAAATGAAACAAAAATTTTTGAAGGACAAAAAGCAATTTTTCATGTATCTCCAGAAAGCTGTTTGCGCAGAAAATTCATTGGAAACCCAAATTACATTGATGCAGACATCAACAAAAACTTAGCCAATTACGAAATCGATATTACCAAAATACCTTATGAAAATGAAAGTTTTGATTACGTGATTTGTTCCCATGTTTTAGGCCACATTCTAGATCAGAAGCAAGCAATCAATGAACTTTTTCGAATCTTAAAACCAGGTGCAAGTGCATATATTTTAACACTATTGAATTTAGAGGACAAAACATTTCAATCGGATAAAAATTTAAGTTCAAAAGAAAAATTAGAACTTTATGGAGAACACGATTTGTTACGTTTACATGGAACAGATTTTGAGGATTATTTAAAAAGGGATTCTATGAACATTGAAAAAATTGATTATCGCCAACATTTTGATGCTGACTTTAGAAAACAATATTCCTTAGGCGATGGGAAGCGTGAACAAATATTCAAATGCACAAAAAAATAAGATGGAAATAAAAGCTTTAAAAATTCAGGTCCGTTTTTCCGATATTGATTTGATGGGACATGTCAACAATGCCGTTTACCTCAACTATTTTGAATCTGCAAGAATGCATTATTTACTGACTGTTTTGGGCTTAGATTGGGACTGGAAGGAAAATGGCATCATATTAAAAACAAACGAAATTGAATATCATAAACCAGTATTTTTAGGCGAAAATCCAGAAGTTTTTGTAACTTTAGAACATCTTGGCGTTAAAAGTTTTACCTTGGCATACGAATTGCATGTTGGAAATGAAATAAAAACCGTAGGAAAATCAGTTTTGGTTTCCTTTAATTTCAATACAAATAAGACACAAGAATTAAGTACGGCATTCAAAAACGCCTTATTAAAATTAAAAAAATAAACATGAAACAATTATTCTTCACCACTTTACTCCTATTAAGTTTTTCAGGATTTGGACAAATTAAAGCAATCGAAAAGAAAAAATGTAACGAAAAAGAAAGCGCTCGAAAAAATCAACGTTTTACAGACTGGGAATGTGGAAAAGTGGCTTCTGTGATTGATTGCAATGAAAAACTAGAAGTCGATGAAGGAAGTAATGTTGTTTATTCGAAAGGAACAGGCTCACCATTTACTGGAACCTGCGAAACTTGTCACTCTAATGGAATATTAGAACGAAAAGTAAATTTCGTAAATGGAAAAGAAAATGGTGTTGACACAGCTTATTATTCAAACGGTTGCCCGATGGTAATTCGAAATCATATTTCAGGGGAAGAAAACGGACAATGGACATTTTTCCACGATACGATTTATTCCTTAGTTGCTTGGGAAATGAACTATTTTGCTGGTGAAAAACACGGTTTGCATATTTTTTATAATATCAAAGGTGATACTACTTTGATGGAAAATTACAAATATGGCTTATTGGATGGGAAAAAGAAAAAATATTATCCAAAATCAAAAGTTAAAACAGAAATTAATTACAAAAATGGTTTAATGGATGGCGTTTTTATCAATTACAACCCAGACGGAGTAGTTATTGAAAAACTGAACTATAAGGAAGGAAAAAAGAACGGAGAATGCACTTATTTTTATTCTGACGGTAAATTATTAACTACCGAAAATTGGGAAATGGACATCAAAGTTGGAGAATTTAAAACATTTTTTTACCAAGGACATTTGCAAACATTAGAAACCTGGAAAAAAGGTTCAGGCAAAGAAAAAGCCTACTTTTCATTTGACGTTTTTGAATGTCAATCCATGGATGCTGCCAAGGAAATTGCAGAGAAACTCACGAATAAAGTTACCACAAAAAAAATCATGGCAGAATTACCTTCAACAACTCCTGTATTTTTATATGAAGAGCGAGTAATTGAGCAAGATGACAAGCCATTTTTAAAAGGAAAAACATTAAATCGCGGCGTAAACGAGCCTTACAAGTACAAGGATAAATTTTATGTTGTGATGGGATTAGATAGACAGGTTATTGCTAAAAAAGAAATTCGTGAAGGCGCATTCGAGGAATACTATCCAAATCAAAAACCAAAACGATTGGCAGTTTACAAAAACGATGTACTAATTGAAGAACATATTTTTGATGAATTCGGAAATGAAACAAAAACCTTTGGAGGCAGTTCGAAAAAAACGGAGGACGATGCGATTCCTGACAAGAAAAAGAAGAAGAAGAAATAAAAGTCTGAAATTAAATGAAATATAAATTATTTTTATTGTTTATTTCAATCTTGTTTTCAGTTGTTTCTCAAAAAATGGAACACAAAAATATTTTGGATTTGATTCAATTAAAAAAAAAGTATTCAAAACAAGATAGTTTAATATTCGATAGCACAGTTTTGATATATTTTAGTTCCATAAAGTATAATGAATTTGATTTTTTAGAGGGAAATATTGAAAATTTCGCTCCTCGATTTAAGAATCTTTATGAAGCATCCAATTTTGGATATGGAATATTAAAAGACTCGATATTGATAGCAATTAAAATAGAAAATTCAAATCCTTATGAAATTTCCAAATTAACTTTTTGTGATATAAAAAATAATAAATTATTGTTTTCCTACCATTATTTTGATAATGAAAAAATTGCAGTTTCAAAATATGTATATGGATCAAAGGATGCAAATTTTTATCTAAAAGAGTATATTCAATTAACAACTGAAGATGTTTTTATCCAGAACTTAAAAAACACAAAGTTGTCTCACTATTTTAACGTAGATTTTAATCGAATGAGAGAAAATATAAAATTGACACATAAAACATTCGAAAAAAATAGCCCTAGTATTTATATTTACTTAGATGTTTTTGATAGTGATTGAATATCATAGAATAACTTCAAATGAATATTAAAAAAATCACACCTAACCTTTTTGCATTCATGATACTCCTTTGATGCCAAGCCAAGAAAATGAAATTTAAATATCCTTTCACATTAATTTATTTGATCTTTTTTGGATTAATGAATTTAGTACTTGAATATTTTTTTCCTGTTAATAGAACAAGCAATTTTTTCGCTCCAGATATTAAAAATAGCATGCTTGCTTATTTTGTGGTATTTCCCATCTTTTTGATCATTTCTAATTTTATTGACAACTCAAAAGTCTTGAATAAAAGAAATAAAACAATCGCATTTATTCTAGTATTTCTTATTTTCTCGATTTCATATCATTATTATTTGCCTAATAGAGATATCCGATTCTAATAATCAAACAGAAAATACATGGTTTAAATTTACAAGTGAATTAATACTTGATGGATTTTTTCAAAAAAATTCCACAAAAAAAGGGATTGTCCGAAAACAATCCCCTTCAAAAGAATTAATTACTGACTAGAAATTATAGCTGTATTTAAAATTAAACTGAATTCCTGGTTTGTAACTTGTATAAATTTCATTTTGCGCTCCATAAGATTTGTAAACTAATGCAATTCTATCATACAATATGTTGTTTACACTAAAGTTAATTTTTGAGCGATTGTCTTTTCCAAAACTTTTCATAGCATTGAAGTTTAAAGAATGAAATGGATCTGTGTAAACATCTGGTACTCTACCTGAAGAAATAACTGTCAATTGTTCACCTTGCACGTTATAAGTCAAAGAAACTACCGTTTCAGTTTCTGTTATTTCATAAGAAAGTCCACCATTAATTGAATATGGAGATTGTCCAGCCATTCTTCTTGTGTTTTTAAGTTCTTCACCTTCTCTCAAATTTTGTTTTCTCAAATCATATTCTGATTGACCACTATCATCAACAAATACATTTTTCAAATCTACATGAGAAGAAACTAATGATACATTCATCGTGAAAAATAAACGTCTCAAGTGTTTTGACATATTTTCTTTGTTAAAACCTTTTCTGTACTCCAATTCAAAACCAAATAGTTGTGCTTTACCAGAATTTCTTGGCGTAAGATTGTTTGGCGCTGCCGCATAAGAAACCATTTCAATGTGTCCATCAAATTGTTTATAAAAAGCAGAAACTGAAAACAATTCTTTCGGACTCATGAAAAACTCATAACGTGAATCAAAATTGTAAATATCTGTTTGTTTTAAATTGATATTTCCATTAAAAGTACGTTTTGTAATTGGGTCATAAATTTGTGAAATTGAACGCTCTCTGAAAGAAGGACGAGCCACTGATTTACTTGCTCCAAAACGAATATTCATTTTTTCATTCAAATCATAATTGAAATTTGTGGATGGCAAAAATGATAATTCACTCATCGTTTTTTCGTTTCTATAAATGACAGAACCTTCATTATTTTGACCAGTGTAAAACATATCGTTATTTTCTAATCTCAGACCATAACTTAGTTTTATTCTGTCTTTAATTTTATGTTTCATTCCAAGGTAAGTACCAAAAAGATTTTGTTTAGCTGTGTAGCTATTTGCTGGTTGGAAATTACCGATTGTAAAAGTTCCACTTCGGTAGCTTTCGCGATTAATATCTGCTGACCAAATATTATCTTCTTCTAAAAAAGAATTAGGATCAATCGAAACATCAGATAAATTTGTCACTCTATGTTTGAATGAAAAAACGCTAAAATCTCTTGTTTTTAATGTTCCTGAAACTCCATAAATGAAATCAGTATTATCATTAATTTTTGTATTGAAATCTAATTTAAATGATTCATTTAATTCCACCAAATTTCTCCAAAAACGGTCAATTCCTGCTCCACTTCCTGTACTTAATGATGTATCAGTTTCTGAAATATAAATTCTTGTTTCTCTGAAATCTGGATCATCCACTTTTGAACGAGAAAGTGCGTTAACCCAAGAAATCTTTGTACCTTTTACCTTATGTGTACCAGAAACCATTAAGTTACTCAAAGTTCTTTCTGTGTAAGTCAACACGTTTTCATACAAAGTCGCTTGGTTTTGATTGTAATCTGTATTTAAACGGTCAGCAGCACTTGTTTCTCCATTTTGAATGTTTAAAAAT